>CAKZQV010000623.1 GCA_937141895.1 uncultured Verrucomicrobiota bacterium | reverse complement strand
CATTGGCCAATGGCGGTTATCAACTTGTGATCGAGGATCTGGTTCCGCCGGACCTCAATATTGATGCTATGCTGAACACCAATGGAAACTCCAATGTTGCCAGTACGACATTGATTGATGACGAGCGTATCTTCTATCGCGTGGATGTACCGGAAAAAGTGGATGGCCATTCGGTAGTGGGATGGTATCTGACCACGTCGGTCACCCAAGGCGATGCTCAGGTTCGGGTGCGCAAAGACCTCCTGCCTGCAGGAAGCCAGAATAATTATCAGACCTCTTTCCGGTCGGATGCATTGATGGTGGTTCCTCCGTTTCTCTCACCGGGAACGTGGTATGTCGAGGTCAAGGGCGTTGGAGCAACCGACTTTACGCTCACGAGCTCGGTCGTGATTCCGGAACGCTCCTGGACCATGCCGGTGGTGGGTGCCACCAATATGACGCCGGGCGTTTCTGAACCGCTATTTGGCGATAGTGGAGTGAACGATGCCGGTCTGCCGCTGCCGGTGGATCAAGGGGTGGATCTGAATAACGGATTCTATCATGTTTATTCGGTAACGGTGCCGGAGAATAATGCCGGCCTGCTGCGCACGCAGCTGGAGGCCATCAGCGGCAATCCGAATCTCTATATCCGCGCCGGTGATGTGCCGACGTTGGATCATGATACGATTAATCATGGAGCGCTCTATGACCGCTACCTGAACAGCACGGCCAATACGGAATATGGAAACTGGGTGCCGTATGACGGCCGGTATGCCGAGGCTCTTGAATCGGGAATCTGGTATCTGATGGTCAAAGCCGATGGAGCGAGTAATGCCCGTTACCGGTTGAAAGTATCCGGCGGCAATGTGTATGCTGGCGGAAATGTGCAGGACCTCGCACTGGATGGCGGAAGCTATACCGGACAGTTGCTGGCGGATAACGACTGGCGCCACTATCGCGTCGAGATTCCGACCAACGCTCCGGTTAACTGGGAGATCAACTATACCCAAGCCTCCGGTAATGTGGATATGTTTATTCGGGATACGCTGCCGGTTGGTCATTGGGAATTCTTTTCCGATTCAACCTCATCTATTCGGGACTGGAACCTGGATTATAAGAATCGGGGAACGCCACGCCCGAATTATCCTGACGCTGGAACGCATACGCTGAACATGCCGCCGTTGCGACCGGGCCATGTCTACTATGTCAGCTTCTTCGCCAAATCCGATGCGTCCTTCTCGGTCAGTTCGGCGGTGAGCGGGGGCACGATTCCTACGTACGAAAAGGTGGACTTTGCTGGAGGAACGGTTTCGACCAATATTCCGGCGGGTTCGAGCATCACCTATCAGGTCGATGTGCCGGCCGATGCGGTTCGCTGGATTCACAGCCATACTAATTCATCAGCCCTCAATGTGTATCTGGAGCAGGGCACGCTGCCTTCGCAGACGTCATCGGATCATTGGTACCGAACGGTGGGAACCTCCTCGTGGGATAGATATCTGTTGAATGAAAACGGATGGCCGTGGCTGCCGAATTATACGTATTACTTCACTGTAGTGAACCCGACAGCGAATCCGGAACCGTTTGATCTGGTGATGCAGGGAAGCCTGATGCCTGAAATTCCGCAAAGCCTGTCAGCAACCGATGGCACCTATGAGGACCATGTCCGTTTGCAGTGGTCAGGTATTCCGGGCGTGAGTGCTTATGAGGTGTGGCGTAATACTGCGAACGACGCTTCTTCGGCCACCAACCTGGCCAGCGGATACGGCTCCACGACGTATTATGATTATTCAGCGATTCCTGGTCAGCTGTACCATTATTGGACCAGTGTGGCTGGAGTAACCAATACGGCGGCAGTGGCACAATTACTGTCACGGTACCCGCCGGAACACTGTGGAATGCGACCGAAAGCCTGAACTGGGTCTCGATTCAGTCCGGTTCGACGGGAACAAATAGCGGTTCCGTGGCCTACAGTGTTTCCGTTTATGCGGGCACCACGGCCCGAACGGGAACCGTGACGGTGGCGGGCCAGAGTTTCCTCGTAATTCAGGAAGCCTTTGAGCTACCCGGAAATGTGCAGGCGACGGATGGTGACTATGAGGACCGCACCGAAATCACATGGGATTTCGTGCCGGGTGCCCTAAACTATTATCTGTATCGGAATACCACCAACGATTCGGGAAGTTCGAGCTATATCGGCAGCTCCACAACGAATGTCTATAATGACATCAGCGGTGTTGTGGGTCAGGTCTACACCTATTGGGTACGGCCGTATAATGCGGGAGGAACGGGCGGGTACAGTATTCCGGATACGGGGTATCGCAGTGCCGGTGTTGTTTCCGGAAGCTGGATCACAACGTACTTCCCCGGAGGCTATCCGGGCGATGACGTGGATAGCGATGGCGACGGATTCAGTAACATTGAGGAATTCATTGCCGACACCATTCCGACGAATGCTCTGTCGTATTTCCAGATCGATAACCAGTACGAAACACCGGCTGGGTTTGTGATCGAATGGAATTCCGTTTCCGGTCGTGTCTATGGCGTCAACTGGGTTGGTCATCTGACCAATTCATTAACACCGCTGACCAACGGCATCGCGTATCCGCAATCGAGCTATACGGACACCGTTCATTCTGCCGACGACGAAGGGTTCTATAATCTGGAGGTGGAACTTGAATAAACAGAGGTGCTCTTCTTCAAGATGAGCGCATGCTCAATGAACAGGCCTGCTTTTCAGGCCTGTTTCTTCGGGTAATCCAGAAAAATCTTTTTCGCGGCGCAAATGCCGGCCATGTTCCAGTCATTGGAATCCAGCTCAAGGCCGACCACGGAGCATGTGGGGAGGTCTCCGATGGGTTCGCCGCTGATTTGGGTCGCCACCCAGCTCATGGAGGGATTATGTCCGATAACCATGGCCGACTCGTCCGAATTTTCCAATGATTGGATAATATCGATCAATGTGGGGGTCGAAGCCTCGTAGAGCCGCTTCTGCATGTATATTGAGTCTTGGTCGACACCCAGTTCTGCGTTCAGCAACTCCAGCGTTTCTATTGCCCGGCGCGCCGGACTGCAGACGATGAGGTCCGGCCGGATCCCTTTTGCTTTCAGTCGCCGGCCCATTTCCGGGGCATCGCGCTGCCCGCGGTCGTTGAGGGGGCGGTCAAAATCGCTATAGCTGGGATTTACCCAGCTCGATTTGGCATGACGGACCAGATAGAGGGTTTTAGGCATCGGTTTCTCCAAAATCAAAAGCATGGGGGAGCAGCTCGCCCAGCGTTACGGTTTTATATCCATCATTTTCTGCAATATGGACCTCAAAATCCGGTCCGCAGAATTCGGCCAGCACCTGACGGCACGCGCCGCACGGAAAAGGGGTCGGTGCTTTTGATGAAGCAATGGCGATGGCCTTAAATTTTTTCCGACCATTGGAAATTGCGGAAAAAATGGCGGTACGTTCCGCGCAGTTGGTCAGGCCATATGAGGCATTCTCCACATTGCATCCCGAATACACGGTTCCGTCATCACAGAGCAGGGCGGCGCCCACCTGATAGTCGGAGTAGGGGGCATGGGCATTTTCCAATGCCTGGAACGCGGCGGAAATCAGTTCTTTAGTTTCCACGGGCCAGCTCCTTAAGAAAGTTGGTGATGGTGGATTTCATGCGGGGCATGGTATCGGCGGCGGTGCGGTTGACATCTTCATGGGTGAGGGGGTGTTCGCTGATCCCGGCGGCCCAGTTGCAGACACAGGAAAGTCCGGCAACGTTCATCCCCATGGCATTGGCCAGAATGGCTTCGGGTACGGTGGACATGCCGACGACATCGGCGCCCATGGATTTATACTGGTTGATTTCGGCCGGCGTTTCAAAGGTGGGGCCGGAGGTGGCGATGTAGACGCCTTCGGCATCGGCACCGGATTTTAGGAGAGTTGAACGCAGCTCTTTTTTATAGACCTCGGATTGATCTGGGAAGCGGGTTCCAAGGCCTGGAATATGCGGGCCGATCAGTGGATTGGAGCCCAAGTTGTTGATGTGATCGGAAATGGCGACGAGAGAGCCGGGCCCCAGGTCGTCGCGGATGCCGCCGGAGGCATTGGTGAGCAGGACGTTTTTAGCCCCCATGACGTTGAGCAGATAGATCGGCAGAATGACGGGTGTCCAGCCTTCGCCTTCGTACCAGTGGCGGCGCCCTTGGAAAATATACACCGACATGCCGTCGACCTCGGTGCAGAGTAACTTTCCGGCGTGACCCATGACTCCGGTTTTTCCAAGGCCTGGAATTTTGTCGTAGGAAATTTCCAAACCGTGGAAGTCTTCCACGGCTGCGCCCCAGCCAGAGCCGAGGATGATGCCGCATTGAACCTTATAGTCGGGCCACATATACTTGAGTTTAACAGCGGCTTCGTTGAGTAGGTCGGGGTTAATTTGCTTTTTCATGCAAAGAAGTTATGGCGTGATTGAGTCCGGTTCAATCCTTTGGTTCAGCAATCGGCGAAAAAAGGATCGAAAAAATAATCACTTTTTCCGCCTAAATCCGTGTCTAGAGACGAAATGAGGGTATGAATTTGCTGAGTTTTTTTAAATTTAAGAGGAAATATGTCTGAAACTGTACTGTTAGAAGCTCTCCTGCGGCGCTTTTATGCTAATCAGGGGAAGATACGCGGTTTTGTTTTTTCTGCGACGCGTGATTATCACGCCACAGAGGATATTCTGCAGGAAGTGGCCATTGTGGTGGCTAAAAAAGCATCGACGTATGATACCGAGCGTCCGGCGCTTCCGTGGTTTATGGGCATTGCACGAAACCAGATTCAGCGGCATTACCGAGCAAAAGGCAAGGCGGCGAACAACGTCAGCTATGAATTGCTCGAGGATTTTGTTCCACTTTTCTCCTCCTATGAATCGGAAGAGATCTCGGATCGGCAGGTGGCGCTTAAAAGATGTGTGGATAAACTGCCGCAAAAGCAGAAGAGAATCATGCAGATGCGCTATGTGGAAGAACTGGACTGCTCCCAGATTTCCGATACGCTCGGCCGTTCCATTCAGGGGATCTACGGCCTGCTCAAGCGCATGAAGCTGGGGTTAAGAAAATGCGTTGAATTCCAGTTGCAGCAACCGGAGATACGATGAACGAACTACATAAAAATGACGGCCAAGGGCTGATCTCGGAATATTATCTGCGGGAACTCACGCCGGAGGAGCTTCATACGCTCCAAGAATGTCTAGCTGAGGATTCTAAAGCACGGTTTGAATTTGTAAACACCGGACGTGATGAATGGCTGATGCATCATGTGCATCATCTGGGCGAGCAGAAAATCACCTATCTCCCGCCACGTCTGTCGAACCGCCGCCGTATTCAGGCAATTGCAGCCGGTGCGGCCATTCTGGTCACACTTGGCACCCTGCTGTTTTCCAAAACGGCAACCTTTTCAGAAATGATTGCTTCGAAACCAACGGCTCCGGTCATTGGACAGGTGAGCGATCTTTTTGTGCTGAAGGGGGATGCGATTTCTGTGGTGAATGACGGCGATGTGCGCAAACTCAACTCCGCTTCAAAAATCCGCGATGGTGACCGCTTGGTCATTCCGCCGGGTTCCCATCTTGCCTTCCGATATTCGGAAGAAGAAACGGAGATCCGGCTGGGCGGAAATTCGCTGGTCCACTTGCGGGATTTGGATGGGGCCAAGTTCGTGCGTCTGGACAAGGGGCGCCTGTTCGCCACGGTTGACCCACAGAACAAAGATAAACCCATGCGCGTGGTCACCGGGGATGCCGAAGTGGTGGTGCTCGGAACGGCCTTTGAGGTCTTCTCCACTTTCTCCACCCGACTCACCGTGCAATCCGGAAAAGTGCGGTTTAATGCGCTCAATTCCGAGGACTCGACCGAGGTAAGCGCCGGGCACTATGCGGACACCTCGGATAGTAAACTCCAAGCGGTATCATTCAAAACGATCCGTTTGCGGCCGACCCTGGACAACACCATTCAAAATAAAATGATGAAGGAGTTTATTCAGATCGATTCGCAGCGAGGGTTTGAGGGCTTTATGAAATTCGACCTCGGCAAAATGAGCGGAACCCTTCTGGAAGCAACGCTCAAACTCCACGTGACCGGTTATCATACCGATGATGGCGGCGATGGGCATTTGCGACTCTTCAGTGTGTCCCCCGACCGGAAAGGGTATGGGGAACGCGTTCAAGTGGGGCAGTTTAAAGGGCGGGCCGGACGAGGAAAAGATATTAGAGTCGATATTGATCCTTCAAAAATATCGGCCCAAGAGCTGGCTTTTGTGCTGACCATGGACAAGGGCGGAAATAATTTCTGGTTCAGTGCCACAGAAGGGGACCAAGCGCCGGTGCTCGAACTTAAAGTCGCGCAATAGATTGCATCGATTATACCTGCAATACAGCAAAGCCCCGAGCAATCGGGGCTTTTCATTTTTATGCATGGATTGACCTACGGCGCGCGTTCATCGCATGCTCAAACCTTGGTTTGTGAGTCAATAATACTCTATGGTTCTCGTATCTGTGTTTGGAGCCGGTTGGATTATTTTGTCTCCTCGGTAGGCGGTTGTTTTCTGAGTTTTTGAAATCCAATTTCCATGGTCATCATACTGATATTCAATTTCCATGCTGAAAGCAGGTTTCTAATGGTTGGAAACGATGCGGTGCCATAGGATTTAGAAAAGATTTTGTATCGGCGCGTCGGCCTAGAACGTGCGGTTCATGAGGAATTCGGCAATGTCGCGGAGGGCGGAGGTGTCGCGCTTGAGGTCCATGAGGGCGGCGATGGCGTCGAATGTGAGCTCACGAACTTTGGCCTGTGCAGCATCCAGACCGTGTACAGCGGGGTAGGTCATTTTATCTTGTTCGGCATCTGAGCCGGCGGGTTTGCCGAGGATCTCATCGCTTGAGACTTCATCCAGAATGTCGTCGGCAATCTGAAAGGCTAGACCGATTTTCTCGCCGAAGGTGCTGAGCTTTTCAAGTTCCTGTTCAGAGGCTCCTGCGGCGATGGCGCCCATGCGTACGGCGGCTTTGATCAGAATGGCGGTTTTATGCACATGGATAAATTCCACAAGGTCGGCATTGGGCTTCTGGCCTTCGGCCGCAAGATCTTCCACCTGACCGGCAATCACGCCGCGTGAACCGGCAGCACGGGCCAGCTCCAGGCTGAGATGGGCATTGCCATCTTCAGCGAGAAGTTCAAAGGCAAAAATCATGAGGGCGTCCCCGGCGAGCACGGCATTGGCTTCGCCAAATTTAATATGACAGGTCGGCTGGCCGCGGCGCAGGTCATCATCATCCATGCAGGGGAGATCATCGTGGATGAGGGTGGAACAGTGGTACATCTCGACCGAGGCCGCAGCCTTCATGACATCGGTTGCTGTTTTTTCAAGGGCTTCGGCGGCGGCGATGCAAAGGATGGGGCGGATTCGTTTTCCGCCATTGAGCACACTGTAGCGCATGGCTTTGTGGAGCAATGCAGGGCGGACCTCTTCTGCCGGGAGGAAATCCGTAATGGCGCGATCGACCTGCGCCTGTTTGTCTTTGAGGTATTCGCTGATATTCATCGTTTTTCCTGCGGTAAAGTGTCCGGGGTATATAGAGAAAATTCCAATGGTTGGAAACTTCCAAACATTGGAAAGTTCGGGGAGTGCGAGCTATTGGGGTTGGAAGGCGTGAAGAATCTGGGCCCAACTCGCTCCGCCGGCCATGGTGCTCTGCAGGGTGTCCGCGAGGCCGTAGAAGACGATGGCGGACTTCCCGGTGGTGCGGTCGCGCCAGACATAGACGATGGCCTGCTCGGTGGACCGAATTTCGTCGGTGGAAATGATCCCGTCTGCGTTAATGTCGACTCCGGACTGGGCGGCGGTGAGGATGGTGTAGAGTGTGTCGTCGGGATTGAAAAGTTCGCGGCTGTTGCGGAAATAACTCTCGAGGATCCAGGGATTAGTTTCGCCGCCCATGATTTTTCCCAACTCATCGAGACCAATGTTATCCGAGCATTCGGCGGCATTTTTGATCCACTCATTTTTCATGAATAGTTCCGCGGCCAGGAGGGCTTGATCCTGATCGAGGCGGGTGAGCTCTTCCGTACCCATGAATTCATTGATCGGCATTTCCACAAAGACCGATGCGACGATATTGGTGTGGGGGGTGAAGGGTGAAACGCGTCCGCTTTTCGGTGGGCCGTTCGGGTAGGGCGATAGGTTTTCAAGAATTGCGCGTGTGTTGTCGGGATCATTTGCTTCCAACATTTGGAAGGTTTTCCAGGGTTGGAGGCTATTGTAGAGGAAATAGGTAAATTCCCACGGCGAATCAATCCGGTCTTGGTTTCGTACAACCATCATGTCCTGAGGATCATGAGTTTCGACCAAGGCCAGCTCGGTGAGGTTGATTTCTCCAATGGTGTCAAATGCGCCTTCTGCACTGTATTGTTCCTGCCATTGGTTAAGGTCGGCTCCATCCCAGTTCAGGCGCGGATCAATGCAGGACATTGAAATGGAGAAGGTATTTGTGGTTTCTTCGGATTCAGCTGCATCGAACAGGTTTGATGCGATGATCTCCATGGCGGGCATCCATTCGGTATTCACCGCTTCGACCATGGGCAGCTCGAGCTTTAGTGTTTGATCCACCTTCTTGCCATCGGAATCCGTCACGACAAGGGTTGGAAATTGAATGTTACTCTCGAGCGTTTCAAAAAGATCAAGGAGTTCCCCCGGCGAAAAGACATTGGTGGAGAGGGTTTCATTATAGGCCAGGAGATCATAGGGCATAGTGCGGTTATCCGGGTGGCTATGCGTGGCCGGAATTTCCAAATCGGCCGTCCAGTCTATTACGGTTCCAAAAAAATCAGGGTCTATGCTTCCGCTTTCAATCGGGGGATCCGTAATGCTGAGGGTAAAGGTTTGGGCATTGGTGTAGCCCACGAACGGATACCAGACCTCCAGTTCCAGTTCATAGGTATTGGTGATGGCGACCGATACGACTTCCAACACGGTCTCGCCCTCTTCATTCACGTTAGTTTCGATGGTGGGGAAATAGGTGAAGTTATAGGTTAGCGCCAATTCGTTCATCATGGGGACGGGTTCGACCGAATAGTCAGAATATTCATCGTCGAGATCCTGAGGAACCGTGTCGGTATCCAGATAGTCGAGCAACTGATGGAGGACAAACTGCGGTTCCACTACGCCGATTTTTACCAGCTCATCTTCAATGAGTTCAAGGTTCAGGGTTGCCTCGTTCGTGCCCATAAACGTTCGGCTGTTATCATTGGTATCCAAACTGTGGGAAAAGGTGCAGAAGGATTCCGCAGGCGCATCAATCAGGTTCCCGCGAATGGAATCGTTCAGGATTTCAAAGTCGCGGATCGTTTCAAATCGATGCCAAGCATTATCGCGATTTTGCGCGAAAGCGGTTTCGGCATCACTTGCCGCTGTCAGTGATCCAGTGTCCGGGTCAATCAGGTTTCCGCTGTCCTTGACGTCTGGCAACAGGGCTGAACTGAGTTTTATTTCGCGCGGGGACAGGCCGGCGCCGCGGTCCGCGCCTCCAACCTCGTTTGCATCTAGCAGGCCCGATGTGTTGATGATGACATAACCCACCCGACCGATGGCTTTATCCTGACCGGAATTATCCGTCACTCGAATGGTTTCCCAAGCTGCGGATCCGCGTGCGGATTTGTATTCCATGGCCAGTTCCGTATTGCCCATCTGGATGTAGGCATCGGCTGTGCTGAAGTTGAGCGAGTCAGCCAGAAGATCCTGTGTATCGCCGCGCGAACCTAGGGCCAGAAAGGAGGGATAATTGGTGTTTGCGGCGAGATCAATTTCCTGCATGGATTTGGACAGCGCAGTATGCAGCAGTTGGCGCGTCTGTGCGCCGGTCAGGTAGGATCGTGCGGCCAGCCGTTCGGAGCGCGTCATTAGAGAAAAGGCGATCACCATGATGGTGAGAACCGCAAGGAAGCCCAACGCAATCACAAGAGCGGCCCCTGATTTTTTTTGGTTTTTTCCAATCATTGGAAATCGAGTCCTGTGGTTCCGGTGTTCGGCATAAAGACGCGACGCGAATAAACGCGTTCATGGTTGGCCAGGTAATCCTCGGCGGCAGACTGACTTTGACTGTCGTAGATCCGCATGGCCTGTCGCATGTCGTTTGCGGAGGCAAAGCCAATGACGACGTCGACGAAGCGAGGCATGTTATCGGGTTGTGGAAGATCTAGCGTTGTTTCGCGGACTCCATTGATCCTGAATTCCATAAACGTGAGGACGGCTTGGGCGGTTAGACCCTGCAGGTCTTTCAGTGGTTCGGAGTAATATTGGTCTGAGCTGAGACTAACACGTCCCGTTCGATAAAAATCGGACTGAGCGGCCAGATTTTTGCGTGCGCGATTGCTGTTGTTCTGCACATTGGATTTATATTCCAACACCACTCTGCGGTTTAGAGCGGATACCAGATCCGTGCTGTACATGGAGCGGATCATGACTGGTGCGATATCGCGCGGGTTTCCAAGGGTTGGGCGACGGATGGCCGTGGAGGCGAAATAGAGGGCATCGCCCACGGAAACGCGTTCTACGCGGAAAGGCACATTGGTGCGGATCAGGGCCTGGCAGATATCGGTCTGCATATTGTCGAGTACATAGCGCGCGGCTTCATCGAGCAGTACATCATTGTTGCCGCGCTGGATGGCGCTTGAGCTTGAAATGAAAATCCGAGAGACCATCAAAGCAATCAGAGCCAGAAGGGCAATGGAAACCATGACTTCGAGGAGGGTGAAGCCCCGTTTGGACGTTTGAGGCCTCATGGCACTTTGCTCCAGTTATAGATCTCGGTCTGGAAAATTTTGGGTTCGCCGGCGGTGCTGTAACCCGGCCATACAAGGAGGGTGACTTCAATAAACTCATCACCGACGGCCAAATCCAGTTGGTAGGTCATGGCGAATCTATCGCGTGAATTCTCATCTTTTCCCCGAATGGGAAGTGTGTATTGGCTTTGAGTGCCTAGGGTCATGGTTAATATTTGTTCGTCGTAGTCGGTGACCGCAATGCTTCCAGCCGAAAGCGAGGTCCAGTCTTTGGTATGGAGCTGGTTGAGCACCATATCGGCAAAGCTGACGATATGGAGATCGTCGCGCGCCTTGCTTCCGGCGCCTAGGGTCGAGGTGAGAAGTCCGATAATACTTACGATCCCGATGCTGATAATGAGCAGCGCCAGAAGAATTTCCATGAGAGTGAAGCCCGACTTTTTCATTCCTTGGTTTCCCCCAGGAGCAAGAAGTCGCCGTCGGCCTCGCCATAGCGGGTATCGAGAATCATGCTTTTTCCGAAGGTGGTAAAATGAATCTGTTTGCCCGGGCAGGGATTGAATATTTCGGGTAGGCCGTTGACGATGATTCCGCTCGTGAGGTGAATGAGCTGGCTCTCAGAGGAAATTTCGCCGGAGGGTTTGAAGCCGAGGGTGACATACGTTGTTCCGCCAATGCGGAGCTCGTTATTTTTATTCAGACCGCCCTGCCAGTCGCCGATGTCTCCGATCTGGAAGAGGTTCTTGGGGAGGTTGGATTCGGGATCGAGGATGATGCCGTCGGGGAGGATCTGCCAGTCCTGAACATAGTAGCCGTCGTCCTGGGTCACCTGAGCCGAATGAATATGAATGGAATAGACGGCATACGCGCGGTAGGCGAGTTGGGGATCGTCCTGTCCGGTGTTGAACACGAGGTAGGCTGGCTGATTGTTGGCGACGGCGTGCTGGCGGGCCATTTTGGCGGCGGCGTGCAAGGCGTTGGCGGCAGATTCTAGTTTGGTCTGTCCGGAAATATTCGAAAGCATCGGTAGGGCGATGGCGAACATAATCCCGATGATCACCATGACCACCAGCAACTCCGCAAGCGTGAAGCCGCATTTTCGATTAGGATTCATTCTCCACATCAATTCACCATACCTTTCGGCTGGGTCATTTCCAATGTTTGGAAAATGTATTTTTTTGCCCGGCGCGGATTAACCAAGGGGGAACCTTGACTCTGTTTTGTGGGACGTTTAAATATAGGCCGTTTTTTGTTCTATTCAGGCTTAGAAAATAAGGAGAAATATCAATGGCTCAAAAAAAATACGTCTATTTCTATGGAGTTTCCAAAGAACTCACAGAAGGCGATCAAAGCATGAAAGCCGTCCTCGGCGGTAAAGGTGCCAACCTCGCAGAGATGGCAAACGCAAACCTTCCGGTACCGCCCGGTGTAACGATTACGACCGAAGCTTGTGGCTACTATTCGAAGACCGGCGGCAAGTATCCGGCTGAGATGGAAAAGCAGCTGAAAACGCAGCTGAAGAAACTTGAAAAGGAACTGGGCAAGAAGCTTGGCGATGCCAAAGACCCGCTTCTCGTATCCGTTCGTTCCGGTGCCGCGGTTTCGATGCCGGGCATGATGGACACCGTTCTGAACCTCGGCCTCAATGATAAAGCCGTTCTCGGTTTCATCGAACAGTGCGGCAATGAGCGTACCGGCTGGGACTGCTACCGCCGTTTCATCGACATGTTTGGTGACGTGGTCATGGGTCCGTACACCGGTCTGACGCATCACGACTTTGAAGTTGAACTCGAAGCGATCAAGAAAAAATATAAAGCCAAGGAAGATACCGATCTGACGGCTGAGCAACTCAAAGAGCTGACCGAGACTTATAAAAAGGTCTACCAGAATAAGGTCAAAAAACCGTTTCCGCAGGATCCATGGGAACAGCTTGATCTCTCCATCCGTGCCGTATTCGGTTCCTGGGGTTCTGAACGCGCGGAAAAATATCGTCAGATCAACAAGATCTCCGGCCTGATGGGCACGGCGGTAAATGTGCAGGTGATGGTCTTTGGTAACATGGGTGAAAAGTCCGGTACCGGTGTTGCGTTCACGCGTGACGGCGGCACAGGGCACAGCAAGCCGATGGGTGAATATCTCGTCGACGCACAGGGCGAAGACGTGGTGGCCGGTATCCGCACCCCGCACGACCTCGACGATATGCCGAACGAAAAAGATAAAATCTGGAAAAAAGCCTACACTGATCTTCAGAAAATCATGAGCCGGCTTGAGAAGCATTACAAATATCCGCAGGACGTTGAGTTCACGGTTCAGGAAGGCAAGCTCTACATGCTGCAGACCCGTAACGCAAAACGTACCGGTCTGGCCGGCGTATGCTGGGCGGTTGAAATGGCTTCGGGCGTAGATTTCTTCACTGGCGAAAAACAGCCGAAGATTCTGAATCAGAAAGAGGCTCTGATGAGTGTCACAGGCGAAGACCTCGAACAGCTCCTGTTCCCGATCTTCGATATCGTGGCCGAGAAAAAAGCTAAGATCATTACCTCTGCTCTGCCGGCCGGTCCGGGGGCTGCGGTGGGTAAAATCATGTTCGAAGCCGAAGAAGCTGAAGCAGCGATTGCAAAAAATGCCGATGAGAAGATTGTGCTCGTGCGTCACGAAACCAGCCCGGAAGACGTGGGGGGCATGTGGGCGGCCCAGGGCGTTCTGACGTCCACCGGCGGCATGACCTCTCACGCGGCGG
>CAKZQV010000622.1 GCA_937141895.1 uncultured Verrucomicrobiota bacterium | reverse complement strand
GAGAACATCCACATGATCATTTGGCTTAATCAACCCGCTCACGGCTGGTGCTCCTGCAATGGCAACGGATAAAGCTCGCCGGCCCTTACGAATAATCGGGGAAAGCCCACTTTCGCTTTCAACAGGCATGTCAACATGTGACCACCAAACCGGCTCTCCACGCTGCAGGGCATATTTGAGAATTTTGCCTTTGATTTTATCCAGATCCTCCAGCATGAAAACGTTGTCGCCTACCGCACTTTTATAAACTGATTTTACTGCTAGATCTGTTGTTTCCAAAGGGGTCATCGCCGGCAGGTTGCGCTTAGCAACAACTACTTTGACCTTAACCGCACCTTCATAAAGTTTGGCCCGCTCGCTTGCCAGGTACCTTGCACTCAACCAGAACGCAAGGATGCCAACGAGCAGAGCAACAATCAAAACTAGTTTATTCTTCATAATCAATATCTCCAGTAATCAAAAAATCTATCAAAGCTCGCCACCCTTAACAAGTAGGCTTATTAAATTGGATGCTCCCTTTCGCTCCGAAACCTGAACATAGCAAAGATCATTGTTTTTCTGATAAACAGAAACCCCGCTCGCCTGTCCGTTTTGGAAAACCGCTGGCACCACCAGTTCCCATCCTTTCGCCCGAAGTGCTTTCCCGTAAAATAAATGTATCTGTGATCCAGGGTCATTCGTATCAAATGAGGCAAAAACGGTCCGCGTGTCCTCATCCTCTACAATATTTCTTAACACTCCGTTTATATATTCAGGCACCTTCAGCTTAGGTTTGGTTTGCAAAAACGACGGGTCAGGATAGGTGAAGAAGATAAAATGTGTAGGCTGAGAGGGTGCCGAAACTACCAGAAATTTCGCCTCACAGTCAGGCCATCTTGCCAGGCCTACTACCCCCTCCGCAGATCCTCTCACCTGCACTTTAGCCCCTTGCATTTCCAGCTGAAGTTTAATCTGATCGACCACCGGTTCAGTATAGCGAGCCGTGTACATAACCAAATCAGAGCATTTACCATTTACATTCATCCGGGTCTGGTAAGCCTTGGTCCAGGGCAGCCCATTCACATTAATGCGTCCGTGAAGCTCGCCCACTACCCTCCAGACTTTGGCCGAAACCATTCCGGAAAGCATCATGACTAGAAAAATGGCAACCAACCCTTTCAGTCTCATTCTTCCATCAATCCCCCGAGTTCGGGCATCCAGATTCCACCCTGCAACTCTATAGCCCTCTTGCCGGTCAGTTGTTGCATATAGGGAAGGACCATTACCTCCACATAAGCATCTTGATAAATCATATCAAACGTATCTGAGATATCGGACGGCGTTTCATCCAGCGCCTTATATGGATCATCCAGCTTATAATTCTTCAGGTACTCCTTCATCCTTGTACCATCAAACGTACTGTCTTCGGAGTAGCCGACATAGGCTAGAAATGAGTCGACAAAAGTATACGGGCTAGTGGAGAGCATGATGTCGTCATCGGTATATTTCCGTTCGTCGTTACCCTCATCATGTCCTTGAGAGTAGACCATCTGACCACCAGAAGTCACTCCCGTCTGCTCAATCATTCGATCAGCCAACAACCCACGCATATCCAGATTCATCTGTGAGGAATTCCAGGAAAGTTCGCGGACCTGCAACAGACCGATTAGTAGGAAAATGATACCCACAAGCCCTAGAAGAAACTCGACCATGGCCTGCCCATTTTTTTTATCGCCCCTCTTGCAAAGCTTACGATCCACCGGAGGCACCTCCTCCACCGCCACCACCGCCACTGGGTCCACCAGGGGGCACATAACATGGGTCCTGGCTATTCGGCAGGGTTTCAGTCCACTCAATCCACTCTAGTCCTTCCTCACGATCAAGCGTTTCCCAAGCCTCCAGTAGCGAACAATAACCGCATCCACCATCAAGCCCGTCAAGACCATGAGAAATATAACTCGGCAGATGATATTTCACATGCCGATAAAAGGGTCCAGACATTACGGGATCTCCAATATCTGAATGGACTAGTCGCACATCCCGAAAGGCCGGGAGCACAAATCCGAAATAATTGGGGGTTACGCGGTTCTCTGGGAAGCGGGCCCGCAGAGCTACTTCATTTGGCTCTTCAACATCTAGATGACCAAACGCTTTCGCTTTCGTTTTATACGACAAATCAACCGAATCATCATCTTTCCTCGATATGATACCGGTTTCTATATAACTCTCCATCGTTATGGCTGACTCAGCACCCCTATAATTAAACTCGGGTTTGACATCTGCATAAAAAGGGAACTCTCCCGGACCGGCGGACCCGCTTATACTGGCCTTGGGCCAGGTACGCCGCCAGTTAGAGTCATAACAATGCCATGTGACATTGGTTACGTTGTTGTATATTCCCCAATTAACAAAGTCAGTATCTCCAAATGCCTCGACAGTTTCATTGGTTTCAAGATATCCGCTCAACTCCGGTCTAATGTCGTTGGTACTCAGCAGTGAGGAAGACGGCCTCCAGAACATCGGCTGACCATTGCTGTCCTCATGAAAGGCGGAGAAGGCATGAACTTTAAGCTTAAAGAAATCCGAATCCCCTCGGTAGTCTTCAGTATAGCTCCAGCTGGAAGGATTTACATAGGCCGAGAGCCAATGCCGATAAGATTTCATCGAACACCATGATCCACGCAGAGCTTGGGCAATGGCTGAATAAAACCCCTCCTGCTCAAGTACATGACCGCTCAGCTCCAGCGAATACGATGCGGCGGCTACACTGTCAGACAAACTACGCATAAGGTCCGCCAACTCAATATACGCATCCGGATAGGGTTCAATTAATCCAAGCTCTTCAAAATTTTCTAGATCACCAGCGATATATTTCAGTTCTTCCGAAAAATCAGGGTCATGGAATGCTCCGTTATTAAAAGCAGCCTGTTGCGCAGCAACAAAAGAAGTCAGTGGGCCGACGAGCTCAAGTCGCGTCCGCAGCTCCATGAGCTCTTTAACCTCCGCCGGAATTTCCGGCGGCTCCGAATCACCTAACGTCTCCGCCATCAGCTCCGTCATAATAGCAACCTGAATGAGGTTCATCTCCCCGATCATGTTGAGAGAATAGCCCTGCCACCGCGCAGCAGAAAGGGCCGCAGAATCCCCCATATTTCGCATCTTGAATTTCGCCCCGATTATGCGGTTGAGATCAAAGTTCCAGATCACAATAAAAACCCCAATAAAAAGAACCATGATTAGAAAAATGATAGCCTGTCCCGACTTCTTATTGCTCCGAAACCGGCGCATTACATTTCTCCATCCAGGTAATAGGCTGCATGATCCTCAATCGAGGCACCGTATTCCATATATAGTGCCGGGTATTCACGGCCTCCAACCACTGCGGTTCCACCCAGATGCTGCGAGAACAAACCTGAAAAAGGGAACATAAGCGGAAGGTACTGCGAAACAGTGGCGTCAATCAGCTCACCATCTGAATCCACAGAAAACTTTGCCATCGCACCAGTTCCCGATTTCCAGGTTTCATAGTCCAGAACGGCAAGGTATTCGCTTTCACCGGCCATATGAAAATCGCTCTTCGCAAAAACCTCATACCAGCCTTGGCTGGATTCGGGCGTAAATTTTCGATACATCGCCTTTTCCATTTTTTCACCCACGGTTGGATAACCAATCCGAATGGTCTTACCGGGGGCGGGAGTGGTAATAGCACCAGCTGTAGGAATACTGGCATAGCGACCAACCCTAAACTGCATACCTTCATGCAGACCTACCGATGCCGCACGGGCCGTCGTAAGCGCAGTATATCTTAGCACATTCCCCGCCATGATCACATGAGACAGCTGTAAAAACCCAAAAAGGATAATGCACAGCATGATGATCACCAGACAGGATTCAACCATAGCTGCCCCTTCTTTTTTAGGTTTTCTGTAGATCTGCATACAAAGAGTTATTCTACGTCCAGATCCTGCAGATATTCTTTAGAATCCTGCACTTGCACATCGGCATCAGAATCAAGTTCCTGAATCGCACCACCCAGTTTTTTCTGAATGGTATCACCAAAAAGGCCAAAGATCACCAATGCTGCAACAGCCACTACGGCTACGATGATGATGTATTCAACCATTGCCTGACCTTCTTTACGTTTCAACTTTGCCTTCATTCTCTTTCTCCGTTTCAGGGATTACCCCAAGTTAAAATCACCGCCTACGCACCGGCCATAAATATCAGGATCCGGTGTCCATAGATCTTGAACGAATAGAGCAAGGTTGCGCTTAGTCCGACAAGCAACATAAAGATGCAGATGGAAACCACATATTCCAGCATCACCTGTCCGCGTTTATTTTTCTTGCTCTTCCTCATAGGCCTAACCCTTAGATAACGTTTTCCAACGGTTGGAAATTGTACGTATTTTTCCAATGTTTGGAACCTAAAACGCATGACATTAAGTCATCTTAATTCAACCGTCCAAAACCGCAAAAGTTCCGCAAAAACAATAAAAAACCTCAATCCCCCTCAGCACCAGCAAATATTCGTTACAGTGCTGTAATAAAAAAGACGCCTCTCAGCGCCTTTTCATTCAATAATATTGCGATTTATCGACTATCCCTGCTTGGCTTTCCACTCGGCCAGTTGCATCACATCTTTGTCGCCGCGACCCGAAACATTGAGGATAATCAGCTGATCCTTGCTGAATTCAGCCGCATTTTTGATCATCCAGCCAATAGCATGCGAGCTTTCCAAAGCCGGCAGAATGCCCTCCCACTGCGATAACTTGTCAAAACCAAGCACCGCTTCTTCGTCGGTTACATAGGAATATTCCGCGCGGCCCAGGTCGCGCAGCAAACTGTGCTCCGGCCCCACGGCCGCATAATCCAGTCCTGCACTGATCGAATGTGTCAGGGCAATCTGCCCGTCATTATCCTGCAGAACGTAGGTTTTGGTGCCCTGCAATATTCCAATCTTATCCTCAGCAAAACGTGCGGCATGTTGACCACCCGAAATTCCGAATCCGCCGGCTTCTACGCCGATCATGCGTACCCCCTCATCCTTGATAAACGGATGAAAAAGACCGATGGCATTCGACCCCCCGCCGACGCAGGCAATAATCGCATCAGGCAGACGATCTTCCGCTTTCAGAATCTGCTTACGCGCTTCAAC
Source organism: uncultured Verrucomicrobiota bacterium (assembly GCA_937141895.1). Lineage (GTDB taxonomy): Bacteria > Verrucomicrobiota > Kiritimatiellia > Kiritimatiellales > Pontiellaceae > Pontiella. The sequence continues at coordinate 15,911 of CAKZQV010000622.1, read as the reverse complement.
GCCGATCACACTCTGGAAATCACGCACCATCATTGGATACGGATGTGAACCGAGCGCGGAACCGAGAATATAGTGCGTGGAGCGGATATTGGTTACCCAATCCCGCATCGCCTCATTCACCGCCTCTTTCAATGTCTGCTGACCGACCGTTACCGGAACCACGGTGGCCCCGAGACTTTCCATCCGGAAAACATTCAGCGCCTGGCGCTCCATGTCGACCTTGCCCATGTAAACCACGCACTCCATATCAAACATCGCGCAGACCGTCGCCGTAGCCACGCCATGCTGCCCCGCGCCGGTTTCAGCAATAATGCGCTTCTTGCCCATGCGCTTCGCCAACAGCACCTGCCCCATGGAATTATTGATCTTATGTGCGCCGGTATGGCAGAGATCTTCACGTTTCAGGTAAATTTTCGCGGTACCCAGCTGCTCCGTCATACGCTCCGCAAAATAGAGCGGGGTCGGACGGCCGACATATTCGCGCAGATAATACTGAAGTTCTTTTTTGAACTCCGGATCCTTGCGCACCTCTTTATAAACGCGCGTTAATTCATTCAACGGCTCCATCAGCGTTTCCGGCACATACATGCCGCCATATTCGCCAAAGTGGCCGAGTCGATCAGGTTGAGTTGGTTTCATGATAAAATCCTCATTGCAAAAACGGTTTCGGATAATGTGCCCCGAACCTTACCAATTCAAGGCCGTTTTCTTTTTCTCGCACAAATCGGAGCCATCGCCCTCAATCCCGAATAACAAATAAGTTCACGATCGTGAACTTATTTGTTATTACTGCTTCATGAACTGGGAAACATTTCACCATCCCGACTGGTCCTTACCGGTGATTAAACGGCGCATGAGCGAACACTGGATTGATCTCATGAAAGATGTCGGCGAAATATTGCTTACCAACGGAAGGTCACTTCTTTGGAATCATTCCTATCCCAGCCAAACCGCATTCAATATGGCGATGTCGCGATTAAAGAAAGATGGCCTGCTGGTGAGCTATGAGGATGAAGTCCGCCTCCCTCGATTGAAGCTTACTTCTACCGGGAAAAAAAGTCTGCCCGCATATCACCATCCTGAAAAGCATTGGAATATCGATTGGAATGGCATTTGGTACGTGCTGATATTCGACGTCCCCGAGGCCCAACGGCACTACCGAGATAATCTGCGCCGTTTCCTGAAGAAAATTCATATGGGCTGCCTTCAAAAAAGCGTCTGGGTGACGCCAAAAGATATACGGCCGGCTTATGATGATTTGGAACAAGCAGCTAACGTCCACGCGGTCTCCTACCTTTTTGAAGCCAAGACGGTGCTTCATCTCGACACGGAAGAAATAGTGAACAATGCCTGGAACTTCGGGCAACTTCAGGAACTGCATGACCGCTACCTTGAAGTTTTCGGCAGAAATCTAACCCTCCTGAGCCAGGATCATTCTGAGGACGCCGTTCTGCTACTTCTCAACCAAGAGGCCGAAGCCTATGTCCAATGCATGATGAACGATCCCTTGCTGCCCTCGTCATTGCTACCCAGACACTACAAAGGCAAACAGGTCTATAAACTTCATTCAAAAATTCGCAAAGAAATCGCCAACACCCTACTCCGCAATAACAAATAAGTTCACGATCGTGAACTCAATTGTTATCCGGCAGAGAAATCATCCCCATTGCTTCTTCTGCGGAAACCGGGAAAAACTCCGAAATCAATCCACCCAAATGTGCGGCCCGCCCAATGACTTCTTCGGATGAAATACCGGATTCACGTAGTTGGCTAATACTTTCCGAGCGCTGGCGCTTGCTTAACTTCTGCCCGGTATTATCAACAATCAAAGGATGATGAAAATACCGCGGCGCCGGTTTTTCCAAGGTTTGGAAAAGCTGAATCTGCCGTGCTGTGCTGAATAGAATATCTTCACCGCGAACCACCAAATCGACGCCGTGCCGAATATCATCGCAAACGCAGGCAAACTGATAGGTCCACTGACCCTGCCGATCTCTTAGAGAAAAATCGCCGCATTGCAGCCATGGAATCTGGCACTGTTTTCCGAGTTTCAGATCCTCGAAAATTGTTTCGTTTTCCAAGGTCCGGAAACGCACAGTGTTACCCTCGAGCGGCAGTTCTTTATCCGCGCAGGTTCCCGAATAACAAAGTTCCTGCGCGCCATCTGGCTGGGTTTCTGCAATCTGCTTCCGGGTGCATGCACAGCCATAGACCAGCCCGCGTTTTTCCAGAACATCTAAAACGGATTGATAAAATTCGGAACCATCGCTCTGCCGGAACTCCGACGGTTTTTCATCCGGCCCCGAAATTCCAAGGTCTGGAAAAAAGCCGAGCCATTCCAAGGTTTGGAAAATCGCGATTTCGTATTCCGGGCGAGCACGGGAAAGGTCGTGGTCTTCGATCCGGCAGAGCACCTGAGCGCCCAATTTACGCGCCAGGCCCCAGACATAGATCATGTGGAGCACATGCCCCATATGGAGAAACCCGGTCAGGCTTGGCGCAAACCGGGTAATCATCAGACACTCCGCGCGGCCTCGATGAAGGCTTTAACCTTATCCAGATCTTTCACGCGCAGTTCTGCTTCCACGCCGGAGCTGACATCCACGCCCCACGGCTTCACTGCAGCCACCGCCTCAGCCACATTTTCCGGCGTCAAACCGCCGGCGAGCAGAATAGGTTTTTCAATTGCGCGAACCAGTGTTTTTGCCATGGACCAATCGCAAACTTTTCCGGTTCCACCGACGGTTTTTTCGTCGTAGGAATCGAGCAGAAAACGATCGAACTCGAACCACGATTCCGCGTGATAGAGTTCGGATGGTGTAGACGCGCGCCAGACTTCCAATCCCTGGAAAAATTCGCGGTCGAGTTTCCAGTTATCGTGCACCTGGTGCACCTGAATGATATCAAAGCGACCGTGCTGCGCCGCATGAGCCAGCTCAGTCTCGTTGGGGCAGACAAATACGCCGACGCGTTTAACGCCTTCGGGTGTGGCCCACTCGCCCACTTCCTTAGCCGAGACATAGCGCTTCGACTTCGGCCACTGAATGAATCCGACCGCATCGGGATTTAAAGCAGAAATCTGCTCGAGGTCACCCTCTGAGCAGATTCCGCAGATCTTTACAAATGTGGACATTCGCTATTCCGCGGCAACCTCTACGGCCGCCGGTGTCAGATCAATTTCTGCAATGTCTTCCGCAATTTCAGCTGCAGCCTCAATGGCGAGAGCTTTATTTTCTTCAACATTATCGAAGAAGAGCGGGTTCTGGCCTTCGGCCCAGACAATTTCGAGATCTTCAATGCCGATAAATTCAAAGCTGTGGCGGATCTGACGGCTTAGTGCATCGCGCTCGTCGTCTTCCTTATAAACGCCGCCGGAAGCTACCAGCAGTACGATGCTTTTAATTTTATGCAGCGGTTTAACGCCGTCTTGTTTGCTGATGTCAAACGTCAGGCCCGGGCAGAGAATCTGATCGATCCACGCTTTCATGACCGCCGGAACCCCATAGTTCCACATCGGCATGGTCAGCACCAGCACGTCAGCATTGTTGAACAGCTCAACCTGCTTTGTGGCATAATTGGTGGCCATTTCTTCCACTTTGGAGCGTTCATAGTTTTCATCGAAAACCGGATTCCAGACAGCGCGGTACAGTTCGTATGAGTAAAACGGCGGTTTTTCGTCGTAGAGGTCGACGTTGACCAGCTCCACTTCGGGCTTCAGTTCGATCAGCTTACCGAAAAACGCGGCGGCCAATTGTTTCGAAACCGATTCTTCGGTCGGTTTCGGGTTAGCGCAAACATGCAAAACATTCATTTGAGGAACTCCTTATTTCTCCCTCTCCAAGGGGCTTTTCCAAATCGAGAAGGCGTTTATAGCCTAAAGCCGAAGGGCCGTACAACCAATAACCCGGAAAAGGTCTAATTCATAAATTTCCTATAAAAAAAGCCCCTTTCGGCTCGCCGAAGGGGCTCAGGTGCTGCAGAACCCTGCGGCCTGCTAAATCGCCGTAATTTCGTCGTAGAACCCGACGTAATCATCTTTTCGATCGCCGTCGCGCAGGGCGATGGCCGCACGCGGGTGCTCGTTCTGGTGGCCGGTAATCATGTACGGAATACTGTAGCCCCAGTCCACATCCTGACTCAGCGGGAACATGGTGTTCTGTACAAAGTCCAGAATCGGGCGAAGGTTGAATTTTGGGTTTTTCAGGAATCCGACCAGCAGTTCAGTCGGGCAATTACCCGCTCCTCGACCCATGCCCATCAGGGTGGTATCGAGCATTTTTACGCCGTTGATCGCCGCATACATGGTGTTGGCATACGCCAGTTGCTGATTATTGTGCGCATGAATCCCGAGCGTTTTTCCGGTTTTTGCATAACGCTCAATCAGATCGCCGATCTGCTCGTAATAGAGCGAACCAAAGCTGTCGACCACATAGAGAAAATCAATTTCCTGCACATCAACCAGCGTTTCCAAACCATTATCCAGCTCATAGTCCGGAACCGTGGAAACCGCCATCAGGTTCAGCGCCACTTCATAGCCCTTGTCCTTGGCATCTTTCGCAATTTCCAGCGCCGCAGGAATTTGGTGGATGTAGGTCGCCACGCGGATCAGATCGAGCACCGATTCATTCTTCGGCAGAATATCATCGAGGTTGGTGCGGCCGGTATCCGCCATGGCGCAGAGTTTGAGATTCGTGTCATTATCCCCCACTTCGCGGCGGATATCCTCTTCGCTCGAAAATTTCCATGGCCCATTGCCATCACCCGGAAAAAGTTTTTTATCGGCCTTATAGCCGACTTCCATATAGTCGATACCGCCAGCCACGCAGGTATCGTAGACCCCCTTGAAAAATCCATCCTCAAATTTGTGTGCATTGCAGAGGCCGCCGTCGCGCACCGTACAGTCTACAATTTTAAGATCCGGGTCAAACGTCACCCATCCTGCGCTTTTATCATGCTGATCTGTCATTCCGCTCTCCTGTGTTTTGAAATCCCCATAGATTCCACGGAATATAGCAACGCCGCCAAAATCCGCGAATCTTTTCCCGAACTTTCGCGCTAAATTTGCGCTGCGCTTTCCGACATCACCTGGTTAGAATATGTGCGATATGCTGTGCGGCAGAACCCTCACCCAACAAAGATCGCAACTCTGCGTATCCGGAAATCATGACATCGCGCTCGGGCGAGTCCCCCAACAACTTTGCCGTCGCATCCGCCATCGCTTCAGGCACCGCCGACTGTTGAATTAATTCCGGGCAAACCGTTTTATCTGAAATAATATTCACCAAGCCAATGTGCTTAATTTTCACGACCGAACGCGCAAACCAATAGGTAAACGCACTGGTTTTATAGACGAGGATATGCGGCGTACCGATCAGCGCCGTTTCCAGCGTTGCGGTTCCCGATGTTACCATCGCAGCTTCGGCCTGACGCATCACCTCGCGCGCATTTCCGCACAGCACATTCAGCTGCCTCGGTTTCTCCGAAAGTTCGGCAATTTTTTCATTTACCAGCTTTTCGATCCGCTCATTCGGCGAAGCAATCATGAAGGAGAGATCCGGGATTTTCTGTTCCAGCAATTTTGCCGCAGAAAGGATGCTCGGCAGAATGCGTTCAATCTCCTGCTTCCGGCTGCCCGGCAACAGGGCGACCCGCCGGTCGGATGGCCACGGCAACTCCACCGGTGCCGTTTCCAGAAAATCATCGATCTGTTCCACCAACGGATTCCCAACAAAATCGACCTTCAGGCCCGTGCCCTGAAAGAGCTCTTTTTCAAAAGGAAAAATAACCATTAAATGATCAATACATTTCGCCATTTTCGGAATTCGCTTTTTATTCCACGCCCAGACTTTCGGCGAAATATAGTAATAAACTTTTACCCCGCGCTTTTTTAGTTCGGGCGCGAGGCGGAGATTAAAACCGGGATAATCAACCAACAGCGCCTTTTCCGGTTTCCGTTTATCGACTTCTGCCAGTACCTGTTTCAGGACGCCCTTGAAAAAGGAATACTGTTTCAGCACCTCAACAATGCCCATCACGCCCATGCGATCGGTATGCTGCAGGAGTTCCACACCTCTGGCTTTCAGGTGATCGCCGCCGATCCCCCAGATTTGAGTGTCCGGCGATTTTTCCTTCAACCGCTGCACCACCTTCGAGGCATGCAAATCCCCCGAAATTTCACCGGCTATGATTAGAAGATTCTTATCCATCAATTTTCCAACACTCGCTTCGCTTAAGTGCGCAAAGTTCGCTAAGTGTTCTTTGCGCTCTTCGCGATCTTCTGTTCAAATTATTTCTGCGTGGTAATGGCCACAAACGCCATATTGAACTGATCGGCCAGCTGAATGAGTTTTTCCTGTTCGAGCAAAATGGTTTTTCCAGCCTCCACCGCCAGACACGAGATTTTGGCCTTTTTCATCACGCGAAAGGTTTTAGTTCCAACCACTGGAATATCGAACCGCATATCGTGTCCAACCTTTGGAACTTTCACGATCACACAACCGGCTTTTCCGACGCGGCCCGCGCGTTTGATGCATTGGTTTGTTCCCTCAAAAGCTTCAACGGCAACAATCATACCCTCTTTCAGCGCAACCGTCTGGCCGATTTCAAAATCGCTGGTGCCTTTGACGAGCTTCAGCCCGAGCTCAATATCGGCCTGTTCTCGAGCCGTCGGAGCCCGCTTGCTGAGTTGCCCCTTTTCCGGCGTATAGCATTCCATGAAGGTATTGCCCGGAAGAATTTCAATGCCAAGGCCTTCGATCACCTCAACCACCGCACCGAAAATCGTATGGGCATTTTTAGATTCCAGCTTGCGGTACATTTCGACCGCCAGCTTATCCATCCGGACGGTGAACAGATTTTTCGGTGCGATCTGCCCGACCATCATACATTTCTTAATCTCAATGGAAGAGAGCGTATCGATGAAGCGCTGTATGCTCCCGAGATTCACCCAGTGCACCTGATCGACCAGCTGCGAAATTTCGCGGCGGGTTTCTCCTTTAAAACCGAGCACCTCAATGCGTTTCACCCCGGCCTGGCGCGCAGCGCGGGCCAGCATCAACGGATAGGCATCGCGCCCGGCAATAATGATCAGTGACTCAGGAACTTCGTTCATATCTGCGGCATAGTGCCGAAATTCCCCACCCTTGGAAAACCCTTTTTCCAAAGGTTGGAAGCGGTCAGAATTCCCAGATCATGCGTCCACTGACGGCATACCCGGAATAATTTTCGCCCAGACGTCCATCGACATCGATCACCAGTTCGAGTTCATCGTTGAAAATGCAGGAGAGACCGAGGCCAGCTTCAAACACATCTTCGTTTGGAGCCGGCATAACGAATTGATACTGCCCGCCCAACCCATTCTGCAGCGTGTAATCGACCGAATCAGTGTCCACATTAAACTCATGCAACCAGTAAAAACGCGCCTCCGGCTTGAGCACCATAGTATCGAAAGGCTGGCGATAGGCCAGAGCGGCACCAAGACTGGAGAGGACGCTGTCATGCTCGTAAGCATCGACTTCACGGGCCACCCCGCCATTAGATTTTTCGGTATAGGATTCCTGATAATAGTAACTCCAGAGCAACGATGCTTTGGGGGTAAAGGAGAGTCTGCGGTTCATCATCATCTCCTTGCCGCCCTCAATATAGGTCGCAAAATTGCTGGCATCGAAATCAGAGGAATTCTCAAACACCGTGCCGGAATGCTGGTTGACCTTGCTTCGGCCGAAGGCAATATTCAGATGACCGAACCACTCCTCCGTGCCGTGTGTGAAATAGAGCACACCATAGCCGGTTTTCGCTTCGCTGTTGTCAGAATCATTCTGGGCAATAACTGAACGGCCATAGCCGCCAGCGATACCCATCAGCGCTCCGTCCATGGGAAGATCAAAACCAACCACGGTGCCATAAATATTGTGGTCGTAGCCTTCAAAGCCGCCCGCCGAATCGTAAACCGACCATGATCCATACGGCTTCGCCCAGCCCTGCAGGCCCTGCTCTTTCTTGTACGGACCTTTAACTCCCTTAGGAGCGGTATCGTGCGCACTCTCGTAGCGAGCGCCCTGCTTTTTGATGACCCGCATACCCTCGGTCATACTCTGGATATGCTGATGGTTCGGAGTACTGACCGCATATTGCTGCATCAGCTCGCCATGCTGCTGTAGACCACTCATTCCATTGAGCAGATTGATCAGGCGATTAGCGGCATCATCTCCCAGCAGCGACATATCATCGAGCTCACGGGACAACCGGCCCATCATCGAATGGGTATCAAATCCGGCGCTGTCCGCCAGATGAACTCGGCCAACCAGACCATAAATATCCGCATCGTTTTCCCAGAAGAGCACATCGACCAATGTGCCCGAACCATCCAGCAATTCCAGATCGAGGGCATCCGGATTGGTCTTCCCAGCTATGATCAGGCTGTCCGCTTCCACAATCTTATTTGTGTAGAAACGGTCAAATTCCAGCTGCCCGACATTACTGGCATATTCAATGGTCGCACCCGCTTCAAATTCAGCCGTACCATCCACGCTGACCAGCGCATTCACCGGAGCCCCGACATGATTGGTTTCGACGCCGAATTTCAGGGATGACGTTGCATCCTGATAATAGTTGCTCGCCACCGTAATGGATGCCCCGGGATCAACTGTGATGCTTGAATAGTTTCGGTTATCCAGATTCCGCCCCACCGATACCAAGCCACCATCACCAACATAAAGCGCGTTCCCGCGCCCACCATCAACCCAGATATCTACGGACAAAATACCTCCGAGTTGCAGATCGTTATCCATTCGGAGTTCAGCATCAGCTCCCGAAACAGCAACCGTATTATACCAGGCATTGGACATTCCGCCAATGATCCCGGTTGCTGCCGAAACCAGCCCGCCATTTTCAATCACGAGGGAGTTCTCTGAGCCATGATGCCCTACCATGAGCTCCCCGGAACCTGCCCAAACAGAACCCGAGCCGGAAACCGTTGCTTTGTTCCCTGATGCCGTGGAATCATATCCGATGTATCCATCAATATTTTCCACACGCCCACCATTCGAGATCGTCAGGCTATTACTAACGGCACCAAAGCCAAGATAGAGATCTCGGCTATTACTCCAGATGGATCCGGTATCGGAGACTAAAACCTCATTATAAATGGCCGAGGAGTAGATACCTATCGTCGAGTTTTCACTGACCACCATGCCGCCATTGGTAATAACCAGCGAGTTGTCAGCGCCACGATCGCCAATGAACAGGTTTCCGCTTTGCCAGGTCGAACCGGCATCCGAAACCATTACCGAGTTTCCATTCGCCGCTGCGGTCCGGCCGATATAGCCATAGTCGCTGGAGACCGAACCGCCATCGCTGACGGTCAATGAGTTGCCGGCCCCTTCGGCACCAACATACAGCCCGCTGGCGTTGGTCCACGAAGACCCAACACCTGTAACCAAGGCTGTATTGTTCGATGAATACACCCCGACCGAGCCCATGCGGTTACCAACCGTACCACCATTGGAAATCGTCAGCGCATTTCCGCCACCTTCATATCCGACATGCAGATCACCACTATTGACCCATGAAGAATTACCATCGGATACTAGAACTTGATTTCCGTCTGCATCATCAGCCCAACCAATGACACCATTAAGACTCTCGACCCGCGCTCCCTCTGAGACACTCAATTCAGATTGTGCTCCATCATGACCAACATATATATCCCCAGAACTGACCAACTTGGATTCGAGGCCGGAAACACTCACATAGTTTCCTAGCGCATCAGCCCCATATCCAATGTAAGTCATGCCAATCTCAACCTGCCCCCCGTTCGACACGCTCAAACCATTATTGGCACCAGCATATCCAAGGTAAACATCCTGAGAATTGAATACTGAGCCCTCTCCGGAAACCATAATATGGTTACTTCCAGCAGCTGACCAATTGCCACCCACCAGTGAAACCCCGGAGCTGGTTACAGATCCCCCATTCGTGATTTCAAGACGGTTCGAATAACCGTAAGTACCCACAGAGATTCCTCCAGCCGAGTTCCATTCCGATCCTTCTCCTGACACCAACATATGGTTGTGATCGGAGTAGGAACCTACGGAACCTGATCCACTGGTAATTCGCCCCCCATCCAGTATTTCAAGCTTATTACCAGCTCCATAAGAACCAATATCGATAAACTCATCGACTTCCCACTCGGATCCTGAACCTGCAAGCCGAACATAGTTATTGCTTGATCCAACATATTTACCCAAAAAACCATACTTGCTTGTTATGTTACCGCCATCAGTAATGGTAAGCGTATTGTCAGAACCGTATAACCCAACCGCAAGTTGAGCCCCATTATGCCAGACCGATCCATCTCCAGAAACCGTGGCCATGTTGCCAGAGGGACCATCGTTCGAACCAATCACACCAGAAGAACTGGTCGCCCGGGCACCATCACCGATATCCAAACTATTGCCCGCCCCCCGGTATCCCACAAATATTTCGCTGTCCACCAACCACTCGGAAGTAGCCCCTTCGACAATGACTGCATTGTTATGAGATGTTTCTTCGGAACTGATACGTCCGCTTCGGCTAATAACGCTGCCTCCACCGGCAATTTCCAGCACATTACTCGAGCCGGTCACGCCCATGTAAAAATAGCCTCCAATATTCCATTGAGAACCAGTCCCAGTGACAGCCACTCGCCCAACCTCATTCGAGCCCAATCCAATATAAGCCCTGCCCAGACTGTTCAAGGTTGAACCATTATCCACCACCAGTTCAACTCCTGCACCCGAGCCTCCAACGACAACTCCACCCTGAACACCTGTCCACTCGTTTGTTGGGAGATTATTTTCATTTACATTGCCAATAAATAGCCATGCCCCATCCTCGACATCAACAGAATTTCCATAACCGTCCAGCGAGAATGTTTCCATACTTTGTAATCTGGATCCATCGCCGGTGATCGACAACCCATTGTCTTGGCCTTCAACAAAGGTATTCCCTGTTAAAACGGCAGCGCCATCCGAAACAGCAAGGGTATTTCCGGAACCTTCATAGCCGACGTAGAGGTCGTCCTTGTTGCTCCAAGTGCCAGCGGAAATATTGACTTCATTATCTGTCGCAGTGTTACCAAACCCAATAAAGGCCTCCTCGGTGTACAGCGTTGAGTCTCCACTCACGACCATTTCGTTGCCGGAACCCGCGTAACCAACAACCAACGTATTGCTGACCGCCATCTGTGACCCGCTGGCCACATGCAAAATGCCGCTGTCTTCCGCTCCAAGCCCGATGTAGGTATAATCCGTAATCACTCTTGATCCATTCGCAATGACCAGTTCAGAATCGGCCACAACAAGACTTCCGGCATTTCCAATGATAGGAAGATTGTTGGTATCCGCATTGCCCACCAGCACCATGCCGCCGTCTTCGACCACCAGCACGTTGCCAGTTCCGCCGGCCTTCCAGTTTGCCCCGGAGCCGGTTGCGCCCATGACCAGTGAACCGTCATTTTGCCAAACGGATCCCTCTCCGCTCACCAAAACCAGATTGTTATGAGCCGTATCTGTGCGACCGATTTCGGCACCTTTGCTTGTTAACAGACCGCCATCGACCACCAGCATCGTGTTGTCTTCTCCAGAATAACCGACAGATAGTTTCCCTGTGTTCCGCCAAGCCGAATTGGTTCCAGAAACCAACACCGTATTATTGTCGGACTGGTATTGGTATCCAACTAATGCATTACCGGCGTTCAGCACCTGTGCGCCGTCGAGCACCTGCATGGTGTTCTCGCGCCCTTCAATGCCAACTATGAATGATGAAGAGGCACTCTCCAACGTTGATCCGTTGCCCGTTACCACTACGGTGTTTCCGGTGGATGCTGCAGAATCGCTCATGGCAAAAAGTGACCGGGTGTAGACCTTGCCGCCATCCTCGATGAGCAGGCTATTGTTATCGCCCCAATAGCCGACATACATAGAATTATTGTTGCTCAGCACCGACCCGTCGCCGGAAACCAGCACGCTGTTATCGGCTGAGATAAAACTCTTTCCAAGCTGGGTGTAGTCGGAAACGACTTTGCCGCCATTGGTGATCTCCACGCGGTTACCATCTCCTTCATAACCCACGTACATCTGATCGATGTCCATGGTCGAACCGATACCGTCAACGATCGCCACATTGTTGCTGGAACGCCCTTCGCTGGACATGTACAGCCCTCCTACATCAGCTAAGGCACCATTCAAAACCTCCAACCGGTGAGCGCTACCCTCACGTCCCAGATGAAGTGACGAAAGGTCCAACTCCGAACCACTGCCCGTTACCACCACGCTATTGTTCGATGCGGAAGCATCGTAGCCAATCAGAGTGAGACCAGAGTCAACCTTACCGCCATTCTGGATCAGCAAGGTATTTCCGCTACCGCCCTTGCCCACATACATCCAATCGGAGTTCGTCCACTTCGACCCGGTCTCTATCACTACCGTACCGGTTTCACCTTCGCCGAGTCCGATGTAGCCTCGCTCGCTATTGATCAGCGAACCATTGCTCGCGATCAGTTGGGCAGTGCCGTTGGTATCCCCCACCACGATGGCCGCGGAGCTTCCGATTCCGGGTAGATTAGCGATATCCATTTCACCCACTAAAACTCTGCCACCATTAGCAACAGTCAGAATGTTGTCTTTGTTTTGGTTCAACCCCACATAGAGCTGTTGATTTACCTTAAACTCGGAACCCTCTCCCTCAACCACCACGGAATTTCCGCCCGCGGGATAACCATAAAATCCGAGAGAACCGATGTGCGCAACGTCAGCCTCTACGCCCCCGCCATCATTGACCTCCAACCTATTGCCCGACGAACCGGAACCGATTCTCAGCCAAGATATTCCGCTCCACGAAGATCCGCCACCGGTGACAATCGCAACATTGTCATCTGCATCGGTCTGCTTACCGATGAAGGCATTATTATCACTAATAACAGTCGCACCATTGGTAATGACCATCCGGTTATTCGCGCCGCCATCACCAACCGTGAGCTCGTTCCACGCTTCCCAACGAGACCCAACGCCATCGATTATCGCAACATTCCTATCGGCACCCCAGTTGTCATCGCCAATAATTCCATAGTGGGTCGTTGCCACGCCCCCGTTTTCAATGATCATGGTATTGTCGGTTCCATATTGCCCGACAATGATTTCCGAAGTTGAACTTAAAACCGACCCCGTCCCCGACACACGCAGTAAATTTTCGCTCCCATCCCCCCAAGAGCCAACGTCCGTAGAGTAGGCATCCACTCGGCCGCCATCAACAATCTCCAGCGCATTGCCAACGCCACCGCCGTTGCCAATGAGTATAAGTCCATCTACATCACAAAGAGAATTCGAGCCCGACACAAGCACGCGATTATATGAGGAACCGTCAGAATCCCCGATCATTAAGCGGCCACTTTCGACGAGGCCGCTATTAGTGATATTCAGCGTATTGCTATCCCCTCCCCATCCGACAACAACCCAGTCCCGTTGGGTATCGTGCCATGGGCGACTGCTATCCACCGCATTCCATGTTCCGCCATCCAAGGTCAGCGTCTTCCCTGAACCTTCGATGTATTGGTAACTCGGTATACCGGTGTTGAAATTAGTACTAGGCATGCCGCTAAGATTTCCTGTTAGAGAAAGGTGCCCCCCATCATTCCAGTTGAACCCATCGGTCGAAGCATTGAAGCCATTGTCGATGGCCAAAGTGCCACCATCGTTAAGATCCAGTTTGTTACCTGCGTGGATCGTAAGTTCGGAGATTTCAATTCGACCACTATCGCGAACCGACACGCGATTTCCTAATCCTCCGGCCGTAGTGGCCGTTCCTCCAATATTCAGCTCGTCAGTATCGAGTACCGAGCCTTCACCCCATAGCGATACTACGTTGTTTGAAGAGGTGATGTCAGCGCCGACGTTCATTACGGGGCTGCGAACTGCCCCCCCATCTGTGATCAACAGCATATTGTTTGCGCCATATTCTCCAACATTCAGCGTGCTGGAGTTATTCCAAACGGCATTCGTTCCCCGAACAAATGCGGCATTGTCATCAGATCCAATCCAGTGGCCCAGACTGGCCCGCTCAGTCGCGGCGATTGCGCCATCCGAGATAGAGAAACTGTTTTCCGAACCAGTATGCCCGACGTGTACATTTTCAGCAATAAATTCAGATCCGGCACCATTTGCCATGAGGTAATTGTTGCTGGACGCCTTGCCGACAAAGGCATCAACCGTTTCAACACGCCCCCCATCAAATATGGCCAGAACATTGTCACTACCCTGATTCCCTACCGTAAGTTCAAATGCATTGCTCCATACTGCATTCGCTCCACTGATAAAGGCCATATTTTCCACGGAACCGACATTATTGCCTATTATTCCGACCTGATTATTCACCTGGCCGCCACTTGAAACAAACAGAGTATTGCTGCCCGAATTCGAGCCCACCATCAACCAAGGCGCAAACACATCCCATTGGCCGGAAACCATCTCTGTGGTTCCGCCCTCGATTGGATTCATCTGCCCCTGTGCAATGGCAGATGAAACTACCGCCCAAACAAACACCCATCTTTTCTTCATAGCATTTCCCCCTAAAAAAGCAGTTATGATTTCCGCTTCCCGAACCCTTAGTCCTGTAGCTCCACTCCAACACGATAGAATACGCCCGATTCCGCTCGGTCGACCCTGTCCGTGTAGGCGTCTACCGGATAGGCAAGCTGCTTTGCCAATATCTGGAAAGGCTCATCCAGAGCCGGTGTAAACTCGATGCTGTATACTCGGTTGCTTACAGACTCCCAGGAAATGACCACATCTCCGCTTTCCAGTGCCTGAATGTCATGAACGGCAAAATAGGAGTCGCCGCGAGTTGGATCTGTGCCCGCAACAAACTCTTCAATATTAAGCTGCCCATCAAGATCACTGTCCACCATGGCATCAGGAGCCGCAGAGAGATGCGGGAAATATGAACTGGTCCAATCTGAAAACGCTCCAGATTTTGCCTTTTCTGCATGGATTCCACCTGTTGGCACAAGCGGCGGACCGGATGGAGACAAGGCCAACCATTCCACCGTTCCGGATATTGAGTTGAAGTAGGCTAGCCGTGTGTCATTTTCCGCAAAGGCCATCGCCGAGGAAGCGACCGGCAGCGTTGCAACTGATGATCCTGTATCTGCATCATAGATTACAGATGCCGTTGCAGCCATAGAACCATCGCTGCTGGCAGCATAAATTTCAGCTCCGAGGTTGGTGATTACATTGAGGTCAGCATCATATACTAGACCTCCTGTCCAGAAGACACGACTTCCGTCACCACTCAGGACCAGCTCACGTCTCGCAGATTTACTTGCACTGACCCCTTTCACATAGCTCATTATTCCTCCGGTTAGATCATATTTGCGCAAATAGCCGGCATAGGGATATCTGGTGCTATCACCACGATAATAGAAACTTCCAGTTGCATCCGACTCACCGGTTCCTCGACCGGTGTAGTAACTGGATGTTGTCTGAAGTAAACTTCCAGTTTGACTGTCCCAGACACGCATGCGTCCATAGTAGGCATTCCCGGAACCATCATCTTCGGTCACCAGTCTCCCGGCAATACCGGCACTGATCCGGTAAACATGGGTGTTCAGGGTTAAATCTTCCAACCTCTGAAAATCAGCCCGGTCGATTACACTGACATTCGCCTTTCCGAATGCAGAAGCATAGATCCGGTCATCGCCATAATGCACCGCAAAATCCAAGGCATTATCGACCACAGAAACAACCTGCTCGATCTGCTCACCGTTCACATCCAGAATGACAAGCTGCGAGGGCTTAAGTCCTTCCTGAACCACATTAAGTGCATAGAGTTTCCCATTGTTTACATCCGTTTCCATCTTGGTGATATTCAGTGCAAAT
>CAKZQV010000621.1 GCA_937141895.1 uncultured Verrucomicrobiota bacterium | reverse complement strand
CGTCATCGGAGCGTCACTCTCCTCCGGCAATGATGTACTGGTAAGCGGAACCAACAGTGCCCTCACCATTGGTGGCAATACATATGTAGGATTCAGCGGCGGCCACAACAACCTTGCGTTGGAAGACGGTGCGATCGCGGATTTTCAGACCAATGTCTATGTGGGCGGAAAAAGCGCAAACAATCGACTCACCCTCTCCGATGCATCCGCTACGGTGGCCGGAGAGTTTATCATTGGTAACGGAGCGGACGCATCGGGCACCACAGGATCCGTCACCCAAAACGCACCGCCCAACACCTCCGGCAATATGGCCATGGTCGGAACAAACTCCACTCTGAACCTCAACAACGGGCTGATCGTGGGTAAAGAAGGTAGCGGAAGCATCCTCAATATGTATGATGGAGGAATCGTAGACGTTTCAGGCGATGCCGTCATCGGCGATGCGGTCGGGGACAACTATATCTATCTCCAGCGCGGATCAAACACTCAGTTCAATGTCAGCGGAGACCTCGTTGTTGGAAAATCTGAGGAAGGTTCCAACCGCTTTGCCATCTATGGCGGCACCGCTGATATCGGTGGAGACCTGCTGCTGGGAGCAACAACCAACCAACACGACATCAAAAACTTTATTCACCTTGAAACAACCAACACCGTGCTCAATGTTGCCGGTTCCCTGGAGATTGGTGCCAGCAACTCACTCAACACACTGGCTCTTGTAGATGGAGCATCGGCTTCAGTGGGTCAATTGCTGGTCGGAGCGCACAACGGAACATCAAACAATACAGTCTCCGTCTCCGGTGATGAATCCCTTTTCACCATCGCCGGCCTGTTACAAATAGGTTCCACCAACAGTGGCGGGAATAGCATTACCCTACAGAATGGCGGCATTCTGGATATTGAACAGGGTAACATCAGCATCGGCTCCACCAACGATTATCTGACAGTAGCCGACGGCGGTATCCTGAAAACCCTGGGTTGGGATTTTGATGACAGCTCCAACATCGTTTTTGAATCGGGATCAACTCTGAACCTCTCCGGCATGCTGGAAGGCACCAACAGGGTGGAAGGCGGCCTACACTATATCCTGAATGGTGCAGGCGCATCATGGAACACGGGCACCAACGTCTTATACGTCGGCATGGACACCGGCAACAACAGTCTAGCCATCACCAATGGGGCCATAGTTACTGCGACCAATAACCTTTCCATCGGCTTTGCTTCAGACAACAATACGGTATCCATCAGCGGAACAGGGAGCACGCTCGATATTGGCGGAGACATCTATATCGGCACAGACGGCGAAAACAACAGCCTTATCATCACCAACGGCGCCTCTGTCATGTCTGCCACGAATCTGTTCATCGGCATGGCCTCCTCCGAGAACACCGTCTTTCTGAGCGACACCGGATCCGTACTCAACGTCGGATCCGATCTTTACATCGGCACCGACGATCTAAACTCTTCTTTCAACACCCTGCAGCTTACAAACGGTGCCGTCGTTAACGTTACCGGCGATGCATACCTTCATCGGCGGGCACTGCTGAAGGTCGACTCAAAATCGAGTGTAAATATCACCGGCAAGTACACGCAGGACGAATTCTCAACCCTCGATATCGGCGTCCGCAGCAATCAGGTATCTCCAAATCTTGTGGTCGGCGGCGCGGCAGAATTCGGCTCCAGAACCGATACGGAAGACAATCCGATCATTCGTATTTTTGATGAAGGGGTTGAAGAATCAAACTCCGTCACGATTGTTCAAGCCGCGAATGTAACCATCGATGGAACTGATGCCACGGGCTCTAAATTCGAAAGCAACATTCACAGCAATGTGCTTCTCGGCTTCACGATCATCGTCACCAACGATGTAAATTACGAATATATCATACTCAGCGACTTTAAAAAACAGAGCATCGGCGATGGTGGAAACCTCACCGGCCAGTTGCTTGACGTCTCGGATGAAATCGAATCCATGGCCTCCAATGGCGATTCGAATGCAGTAAACATGGTCGCAGAAATTCGCGCAAACTTTTCCACCGAAGCGGAAATCCAGAAAGTATACGGCGATCTGTATGGCGAAAAATCGAGCTCCACACCGGCCCACAATGTGATCAACCTCGGGGTACAGAATGTCGCCAAGCAGCTCAGCAAACGGGCTGATAATACCCGCTACCGCCAGGGCATGGCTTCTTCTCAGAGTAATTTTGAAAAACCGGAAGGGGCTTCCGGCCCTCACGCCCCGGAACAGGAACTCCAGGGCTGGATTAATGGCTACGGTTCCAAGGGCAGCATGAGTGCCAAGGATGGTTATGATGGGTACGACGCCAACCTCAACGGCTTCATGGTCGGCCTGGATGCATCCATCAATGAAAACTGGCTGATCGGCCTCGCTGGCG
Organism: uncultured Verrucomicrobiota bacterium; assembly: GCA_937141895.1. Taxonomy (GTDB): domain Bacteria; phylum Verrucomicrobiota; class Kiritimatiellia; order Kiritimatiellales; family Pontiellaceae; genus Pontiella. Next base: position 3,096 of record CAKZQV010000621.1, on the reverse strand, counting down.
GAACCAGTCGAGGCGATATTGGCAAAGGGGATTCAAGTACAGACACCAAATCGATCTATGGCGCCGGATATGCCTCGGTTGGCACAAAAGACTGGTTTGCTGACTTAGGCTTCATTTACGGCAGCCACGACATCAACACCACTCTGGGTTCCGCTTTCGATACCACAGCAGATTACACGGCGCAGACCATGGGCTTCTTTATTGGAGGCGGGAAAGAGATCGCAACGGATTACCTGATTTATACTCCGCAACTCTCCTTTCTGGGCAACTACTACTCCCAGGGCAACTACGAGGAGGAATCTTCAAGTGCAGTTGCGCGAAAAGTGTACAGTTTCACTTCATTCCAACTGCAGAGTTCCCTAGGCGGAAGCATCGGCTACTACTCTTCCGTCGGGGACGTTACGTTTAAACCGGAAGTCCGGGCCTTCTGGCAACATGAATGGCTTAGCGAAGAAGAGAAAAACCAATATCGCCTCCTCGGGGGATCCGGAACACGCTACGACCTCTTCATGCAGGCCCCGGAAAAAGATATCCTGAAACTGGGTATCGGCTCATCCGCGAAGATCGGCGAGTATCTGGAACTCCGCGCGGATCTCGACACCCGACTGGGCAGCGGCTACTCCGACCTTACCTTCCTCGGCTCACTCCGCTATCAGTTCTAAATTCCCAATCATTGGAAACAGAAAAGGGATCGCATCGCGCGATCCCTTTTTTGTATCCGTATCGCCAGCTTCCAGCCGGCCGCGCCCTATACAATCTCGTTCCGCTGCACCCCTACTCCATCGACTCCAACTTCAACCACATCGCCGGACTTGAGCAGAATCTGCGGATTTCGGGCCGATCCGATGCCTGCCGGGGTTCCGGTTGAAATAATGTCTCCCGGATAAAGCGTCATGCCTTTCGAGATATATTCGATGAGAAAAGGGACAGAGAATGTCATATCGCCCGTATTTCCATTCTGAAGCGTTTCCCCGTTACAGGTTTGCCAAACACGCAGATTTCCAAGGTCTTGCACTTCGTCAGGCGTTACCAAGAATGGGCCCAGCGGCGCAAATGAATCGAATCCCTTCCCGAGCATCCACTGGCTGTTCTTTTTCTGAACCACCCGTTCGGTCACATCATTCATCACGGTGTATCCAACCACATAATCCAGCGCATCTTTTGCCGCGACCTTGGAGGCCGTTTTTCCAATCACCACCGCAAGCTCCGCTTCGCCATCGACCACCTGAGCACCGGTAGGTAGCTGAATCGGATCATTCGGGCCATTCAAGGCCGAAGTGACTTTTGAAAAAAGCACCGGTTCTTCGGGAATATCATGACCAAATTCTTTCGCATGATCGGCATAGTTGGCTCCCACGCAGATTATTTTTGAAGGTCGGGCTACCGGCGGACCCAACCGAACCCCCTCGGCTTCGACATATTTCGCGCCGGGATCGTCGAGCAGGATCTTCAGCTGCTCGATACCGTTATTGATAAAAAAGTGCTCATTATAATCCACAATATGAAAGGCCACCGCCCGGACATCCAGAATTCGCCCGTCTTCCAGCCACACACCCGGGCGTTCATTGCCTTCTTCACCAAACCGACACAGCTTCATTTGATTTCCTCCAAAGTTTGAAACCCCATCGTAACGGTATTGCAAAGTTACGCAATACGCTTTACGTATTACCTTCATGTGCGGACGATTTACACAAACCAAAACACGCGAAGAAGTGCTCGAACAGCTCGGCGAGATCGAACTCCCGCCGCTTTACCACGGGCGCTACAACATTGCCCCGACGCAGAGCGTGGTCATTATCAAACAACAGACACCAACAATAGCCGAAGAATGTGTCTGGGGTTTTGAAAATCCGAAATCCGGTGCCCCGGTCATCAATGCACGCTCCGAATCGCTAACCGAGCGCCCTATGTTCAAACACCTGCTCTGCACCCACCGCTGTCTCATCCCCGCCGATGGATTCTATGAATGGAAAAACCGCCAACCCTACTATTTCCAAACGCTGGAAAACCGGCTCTTTGCCTTTGCCGGACTTTGGTCAGAAAACCGCTGCGTCATCATTACCCGCGCGGCTGATTCAAATATGCAGGGCATTCACGATCGCATGCCTGTTATCATTTCTTCCAACCATTGGAACGACTGGCTCATGGTTCCAAAGGTTGGAAAATCGCGTTGTTCCATCGTGAGTCTGGAAATCCCTGAAAAGCCAGAGCCCCTCCACACCCGCCCCGTTTCCAGACGAGTCAATAAAGTCAAATTTGACGACCCCGCCTGCCTCGACCCCGGCGAAATACAGAGTGAACTTTTCTAGCGTTTATGGGGAGGTGGGCCGCCCTTCGTAGCTTTCCGAACTTTCTCACGTTCTTTACGAGTCATTCCGCGTTGGTCAACTTGATACGCAGTCAAACGGCATTTCGCAGGTTGCCCCTTGATATCTGCGATATCGAAAACGACCGATTCCACTCCCTCCGGAAAAACAACTGAAAATGGAACGACGATTTTAGAGCATGTATAACTCGCAACCGGAGTCTTGTGCTCCACGAATACAGCATGCCGGCTTTCCTGTTTGGTTAAAACAGCCACCCCTTCCACCTTCAGATCATCTCCGATAATCTGCGGTGTTACAGAAAAACGGATACCCAAGTTCGCAAGATCTTTCTGGTGAAATTGATCATGATCCAGTTGAGCATGCTTATAGCCGGAAGCATTTTGTACCACCCGGATCGTAGCTTCGTTTCCAGCTTTAGTCGTTACTTTTGGAGCAGACAAGACATCCTCGCTGCCATCATCATTGATTTTAAAAATCAAAGCTTCAACTTCTACTGATTCGAAAGTGGTAAAGCTTAACCCCGCCAATTGAGCCTCATCGCCTATGGAGACCAGCACTTTTTCAAGCCACCGATAATCCGACTTTTGGAGTTCATGAGCGGCACTGATAAAGTATGGAGCACCTGTTGTATTTTCCGCTTTAAGATCCTCAAGCCGAAGCTTCCGACCATCCAAAAACACATCATCCAACCCGACTTCGAGATGATGGAAAAAATTCCGTTTAATCGTTGGGTCAACGCATAGGTCTAGTCGCACTAACTCCGGAGCAA
>CAKZQV010000620.1 GCA_937141895.1 uncultured Verrucomicrobiota bacterium | reverse complement strand
GTGCAGGCTTCGCCCGTCAGTTTCATCGCGAGCCAGTCGCCCGGCAGCATGATTTTATCAATTTTAGCGTAAATTTCGGGCTGATTTTCTTTTACCCACGCCAGTTTCGCAGCGGTAAAGTTGCCTGGGGAGTTCATCAGGTGGCTGAGGCACTGCTCGGCACCGAGGATTTCAAATGCTTCTTCGCCATAAGGAACCGCGCGGGAATCACACCAGATAATGGAAGGTCGCAGCACGTTCTGACCTTTATCAACACAGACGAGCCCGTGCATCTGATACGCAATTCCGATGGCTTTCACATCTTCCGGCTTGGCGCCGGATTCGGCCATGGCATCCGCAATCGACTGTTTCATCGTGTCATACCAGCACTGCGGATCCTGCTCGGCAAACCCCGGTTCGGGGGACTCGATGATTTGCTCGGTTTTCGGATAGTGTGCATCGCCGGCGCATGTTCCGGTTTCAATATCCAGCAGCGAGGCCTTCACGGACGAACTGCCGACGTCTATACCTAATAAATAACTCATAAAATCTCCTGATATGTTGGATCCGCGGATTTTTTAGATTCAGCCCAGCACCTGCGTATCCCAGCCTCCTTCTAAATATCCACGGTTGACATAATCCATAGATCCATCTCTTCTTGCCTTGAATATCATCCCAAATTTAAGCACTATAATCTCATGGTTGCTCAATCGACAATTGCGGATAGAGGGAACTACTTTGGCCCCACAGACTTTCCTTTAGCGGTTCGGCGTGTCCAGACGACTTCTGAACATGCGCCCTCTCACCCGCACGATTTGACCGAAATAGAACATAGCCACGATTTTTGTGAGCTCGTGATTGTAACGCAGGGGTCCGCCATGCATATGCTCGAAGGAACCGCCTTTCCGGTCACGGCCGGGGATGTCTTTCTGTTGCAGGGTCATCAAAAACATTATTTCTATGACCGCGCCAATCTGGATCTGATTAACATCATGTATGATCCCGAAAAAATTGATCTTCCGGAAAATGAGCTACGCCGCATGCCCGGCTATTGCGCCATGTTTATGCTCGAACCCAGCTACCGACGACAGCATCGCTTTGCCAGCCGACTCCATCTGAAACGGGTTCCCCTCGCCCGTGTTGAACGCCTTGCTCAGGAAATGGAAAAGGAATGCGAGAATGAGGAACCGGGCAAGGAGGTGGCGTTACGAGCCAAGCTGATGGAGCTTATGGTCTATCTCGCACGCGCCTATTCCAGCACAGACACGACTGAGGCGCATGCCCTACTTCGTGTCGGCAATGTAATTGGTGCCCTGGAAAATGACTTTTCAAAAGACTGGAAACTCGACGAGCTGCTGAGCATTGCGCATATGTCGCGCAGCAACCTGATGCGGGTCTTCCGTAAAGCAACCGGCCAGACGCCCATAGAATATCTGGTGCGTTTACGGATTCAAAAGGCCATGGATATGTTGCGAAACACCAACCTGAGTATCACTGAAATTGCGCTGGAGGTTGGGTTTAATGACAGCAACTACTTTACCCGACAATTCCGACGCATCCTTGGCGAATCGCCGCGCACGTTTCGACAAAATAAGGCCTAGTCAGTCACCCCTAATTTAGTAGATTTTTCTACAATAGATAAGGGTAGAAAAGTTTTTTTGATTTTCTTCGTGAATCGAGTAATAAGCTTTGGTACCTATAAAAGATTGCGCAATGAAAAAATTTACTCACCAGGAAGCCAAAGCGGTCATTACCAAGCTTTGTGAATCAGCGGAAAATAACGGTTTTCCGACCCGTGATTCTTTTTTTGATATGTTGGCCCTCAATCCACTCATCGCGGCGAAGGGATACAACTACTTTGGTAAAATTTTCTACTGGAACAATGCATCCGTTACGCTTTATGGCCATCGGATGGAGGAAGCCATTAACAAAGACTTGGTTGAATTAATCATCCCTCCGGACATGCAAAAATTTGCGCGCGACATGATTGCGCTGGGTGGACGCTCTGGAAAAATGCCCGATCCGGGGACTTTTGACCTGATTCATGCCGATGGGCACTACGTGACCGTTTTTTCCGGGCACCTCGCGTTCTCCTGGGGCAACTCCTCAACGCCCGAATTCTACTGTCTCGATCTCCCGATCATCACGAACCACGGAATGGTTTAAATCCCGGTCACCACATAGACCCAGACCGGAATGGTGATGACACTCAGGGCCGTGCTGAGCACCAGCATGGAAGAAACAAAACCCCGCTCCACGCCCAGTTGGCAACTGATCACATACATGGCCACGGCGCTGGGTACGGATGAAAGAATCACCGAAACACCGAGCGCTTCTCGACTTGATCCAGGGCAAAGAAATCGCACCATAAGGAAGACCAACAAGGGAAAGAGGATGAGTTTTGCTCCCACCGTCCAGGTCAATGCCCCCAGATGAGAGCGCGTCTGTTCCCACTTTAGCGATGCCCCAATGGAGAGCAGGGCCAGCGGTAGCCCCATGGTTCCGATCATTTTAAGAAACGAACTAATTAGACTAAGGGATGACGTCATGGCCGTAGGCAGCATCAGCTCGCCTTCCGGCGTTCGCACCTGCTCGCCGACCAGCGCCACGCCGATACCGAACAAGGCCGAAAGCAGGATAGGATTCAGTACGGCGGTTTTAATGCGGGTAATAAAACGCGTTTCACCAGAACCCGCTCCGTATAAGCCGATGATCACATAGCCGGTCAGGATAAAAACCGGGACAACAAATCCATTATAAATAGCGGCTTTTGCCAACCCCTCAGACCCGAAGGCATTTTGGCAGAGCGGAAAACCGACATAGGTCGCATTGCCCCAAAACGTGCCGTAAACAAAGGCCGCGGCAAATCCACCGCGATATCGGTTTACCTTAGCGATCACCATGGAGATCCCGGTAATCAGAAAAACTCCAATAATCGGAATCACAACCACGGCCGGATCCAGAAAAGTATCAAATCGCTGGCGAGCAACCTCGTTGATAATCAGGGCCGGAAGGGAAAAAGTATAGACCAACCAATTAATGAATGAGCAATGCGCCTCGGTGATTCTGCCTTTAATGCCCAACAGTTTGCCCAGCCCCAGCACGGCAAATACCGGAACGCAAATCACCAAAACATCCATGACCCTCGAAAAATCCATCCGCAAACCATGCGGGAACCCATTCCGGCGAACAAGCCGGGATGGGTTCTAAATCATAAATCGATCAGGGAAGTTCATCAGGAATCGGCGCATCCAGAGCCCAGGCGCCCTCGCTGTTCCGCTGATAAACCACCATCAGGTCGTTCATTTTTCCGTTTTTGTAATAGCTGAGGCGAATCGGTGCCCTATCTTCTGAGGCGGTCTCGCCTTGCAGCGGAAGATTGATAACGGTCATATCCGGATGTTTTTCCTTAAATGCGCGGAGCGCAACCGCAGGGACCGGACGAATCTGCATGCTCAGGGTTTTAAGCTCCGGATAATCGAATTCAAAAATGGCCAGGTGTAGCGGCGTACCGGAAAGTTCATCCAAAGGATTTGGTTTTACCTCCAGCTCCTCCCCTGTGGCGACCTCTTCATCCCCGGACATCGCCTCCGCTACAACGGTCTCTTCTTCTGCAACCGTCTCTCCTTCCGTCTCCGACTCTTCATCGCCGTCGAAACGCAGGGTATATTCATTGATCACCATCTGTTCAACGCGTGCACCGTCCATGGCGTTGAGAATTCTGGCCGACTGGACCGCAATTTCAGCATCGTCGCCACCCAATGCAGCCACTAAAGGAAAAACGGCATTATGCCCGAGCTTCATGAGGTGCCCTTCGGCCAGCGCCCGATTCTTTTCTGCCCATTCTTTAACCGCTGGTTCCGTCGAATCCGTTCCCTTCAACTGCAACAGCAGCGATTCGATGATTTCGCGATGAGGGATAAACTGCTGAGCCGTCATTACATCTTCGGCCGACTTCCCACCTTTCCCCAACAACTTGACATAGGTCGGATTAAATTTAAATTTTGGACTCAAGGCTGTCACCGAGCCCCAGAGATCCAGCCGCCAGGACGGTGCGCCCAACCATTTGGAACGCTGTTCAAACCAGGCTTTCGCCTCCTCGCTGGCTTTTTCACTCACGAGTTCCACCGCTTCTTCCGTCGCAGATTCACCTACATTTTCCAGCGCAATCGATGCATAAGCACGAATGGCAGGTTCTTCATGCATCAGACCTTCCAGCAGGGCCGGAACCGCATTCGTAATCGCAGAAATCGACTCGGCTTTTGCCGGTTCAATCGGCGCATTTTTCTCGGACGTCAACACCGCCAGCTGAAACCAGACCCCGTCGCTGCCTGAAACAGGCACGGCGGCTTCAAGACCGTTGAGCACCGCAACGGCATTGACGCGCGCCAGACGATTTTCACTACGAAGCGCTTCCAGTGCAGGTTGAGCAGAGGCTTCACCGCCCTCCAGCAACGCGTCGACCGCCAACTGGCGGATGCTCTCTTTGGCATCGCCCAGCCGCGTTGCAATCATCTGCAAGGCCGCATCATTCCCAACTTGACTCAGGGTACGGATAGCGGCTTCCCGCACCGTATCAGAACGCTCTTTAACCTTCGCGCCCAGCGGTTCAACCGCCCGCGGGTCGCCAATCTCGCCCAGCGAGTTTATAGCCGCCAAAACAATCTGTTCATATTGAACATCGTCCAGCGCCATAATTAACGCATCAACGGCTTCGTCCGATTTAAAGCGGCCCAGTGTGGCAGCCCCGGTCACGCGCGCCGGAACAGTTTCCAGTTTAATGGCCTTAAGCATAAGCGGCTCAATGTCCGATCCGCCGATTTCCGCCACCGCATCAATCGCTGCATGCACCACAATCAGATCCGGATCAGTAAAAAGCGTGCCCAGCGGCTGAATCGCCTCCTCCGCCTTCATTTCAGCAAGTGCTTCAATCGCCTCCAAACGAATGGCCTGAACAGGATCAATCAGCAGTTTAATAATTTTATCGGCCCGACCATCGGCCTGCCATTCCACAATCGCAAGCGACTTATCCTGCGGTGCACATCCCGTGAGACCCGCAATCAGGCAAAGCACCCCCAATGATCCGATTGCGATATTTCCCTTAATCAACTTTGTCCACATACCGTTTAACCCCTCTGGTTATATTTAAATTTTGGGACAATGTATCGAACTCACAGCCCGCAAGTAAAGTCTGGGTCCACCCTATACTTTCCAGGAAACCCAAGGTCCCCGGATTTAAAAAGGAATGTTTCCAACCCTTGGAAGGTTCCAAGGGTTGGAAACGTTTTACAAAGGTTGTGCTTCTTTCAGTCGTATTTATTGGGGATTTAGATCCCAATCCTTTAGCCTCGCGGCGTTCTCGGGGTTTAATTTTAAGGGGGTTACACCATGTTCAAGTTGGTTGCACTATTTTCGCTACTCGTTGTTTCTGCATTTTCGGACATCGATATTGAATCACTCAAAATCCAGGCCGAGAGCGGCGATGCGCAGGCTCAACATGAGCTGGGCCGGCTCTATGAAACCGGCGATGGCGTCAAGACCAACTATACAGCGGCGGTTGATCTCTACTCAAAATCTGCGGCACAGCACGATGCAGAAGGTCAGTACCGCCTAGGCAACTGTTACCGGATCGGCCGCGGTGTAGAGGCGGACCTGAATGAAGCCGTGAAATGGTATGAACGGGCAGCTGCCCAGCATCATGACGGTGCCCAGAACAATTTAGCGATTCAGTATGAAAGCGGCAAGGTGCTGCCCCGGAATCTGCCCGAGGCCTTCCGGCTCTACCGGCTTTCCGCTGAACAAGGCAACAAACAGGCGCAGCAGAACCTAGGGCTCTGCTACTTAAAGGCAAAGGGCGTTGAAAAAGATCTTAAGGAAGCGGTGAAATGGTTTCATCTTTCCGCTGCACAGGATTATCCGCGGGGACAGTACAGCCTCGGCCTTCGTTATCTGCGCGGCGAAGGGGTCGAAAAGGATGAAAAACTGGCGGTCGAGTGGATTCGTAAAGCGGCGGAACAGGGCTACGGAAATGCTGTAAAATCTATGGTTTATAAATATGAAAAGGGACAGGGCGTCGAGCAGGATCTCGATGTAGCCGAGCAATGGTATAATAAGGCGCTGAAACTGGGTTACACGCGCGACCTCAAAAGACAGGAAAAGCCTGAGAACCACGAGTCCCTCTTTGAATCAGCGGACAAACAGCTGAAACTTCAGCCCGAAGCCTTGGGCGATCAGTATGTGACTTGGGTCAAAACCGCTATCGAAGCAAAAGGTGATCTCGATCTTGAAACCAACATCGACCCTTGGCTCGAAGAACTAGAATCCGCGGCTTCTAATGACTGGAAAATGCTCCGTGCCATTGCCGTCGGCTATCTCGAAGCGGCCAATACACGTGGCTACAGAATCGATTACAAAAAGAACGGTCGTGACGCGTATCTGGATGAAGACATACGGAATCGCTGGCTGGCCCTCAAATTAATGGAAAGAGCCTATCCGCTGGCCGAAAAGGCGAATATTACAGCAGATGA
>CAKZQV010000619.1 GCA_937141895.1 uncultured Verrucomicrobiota bacterium | reverse complement strand
ATTGATGTAAAAGACACCCGTTGCCGATATCTCTATGCCAGTAAAAAACTGGCCGACCGGACAGGTATTGCTCAGGAAGAGTGGCTGGGTAAAACCATTTTCGAAGTCATCCCCGCCACTCCGCGGGAGCATGATCAACTCGCGATTCAGGCCATGAAGAGCGGACAGCTCCAGCGCCATGAGCGAAAGTATGATGTCAAAGGCAAAAAAGGATGGATGGAAAATGTCCAGATTCCGCTCGTCTCCGATGAAGGCCTCGTTGAAGGCGTCGTTTCCCTCTCGCTCGAAATCACAGATCGCAAAAAGCGTGAAGAAGAGATTCTGAGCCGGAGCACCGCAATGGAAACCCGATGGGTCAACACCCAGAACGAGTTGGCAGATGCCCGAGCAAAACACACGCAAACCAATTCAGAACTCCTTAAATCACAGGAAAAATTCCAGACCTTGGATGCAGAACGTCGTGAAAATGAGCAGCATTTCCAAAATCAGATTGCGGCACACCGCCGCACAGAAGAAAATCTTCGCCGGACGGAGCAGGGCCTCCTTACCCGCAAAAAGCAACTGGAAGAACAACTGGCGCGTCGCCTTGCGGAACTTGATACAGAAACAGATAAACGCGTGAAGTGGGAAGAGCTTCTGCAGATCAAGGAAGATGAACTGCGGAAACTCGAAGAAACCCAGGCCCAGCTTCAGGAGCACTATGCCCAGGAAACTACACGGCGTGAAAATGCCGAAGCCAACCTGAATGAACTACAGGTGAACCTAAGTAAAGCTCGCGGTAAAATTTCCGAATGGGAAGAAAACCGGGAACGGGAACTCGAAAATATTCATGCGGAGCACACGACTGCACTCGATGCTGAAAAGAGCGGTCGCAAGAAAGCCGAGAAAAAGCTCGAGCGTACCCAGGAGTTTCTCGACAGCACGCAGGAACAGGTCAAACGGATGACCGAGCAGCATGCACAGGATCTTGAACACGAAGTGGCGGAGCGGAAGACCACGGCGGAAAAACTGGTCAAAAGCATGGAAGAGCTCGATACCCTACGACAGGACTTTGGCCGACGTCTGGAAGAGGAGACTAAAGCCATTAAAACGGAACTCGCCCAGAAACAGATTCGCGAGAAAGCGCTCCGCCAAAATGAAAAAGATCTGGAAAAACGGATCAAAGGTCTCGAAACCACGCTGCAGCAAAAATCCAAAGAGTATGCCGAGCAGATCCAGGCTCGCGAAGGGGCGGAAGTAGAAAAGAATAAAATTGAGCATAAGATGGAAGAGCTCACCCAGCGCCAACAGGATCTGGTGGATCGCCAAACCCAGAGGCTGCACCTCACGATTGCAGAGGTCCGCTTGGAAGAAGTAAAACACCGTAAGCGTGCGACCGAGCTCGAAGAGGAAAAAGTGAAACTCGTAGAGCAGCTTCAGGTGCGTGAAAACTTTATGGAGAAAGCGCGCCAGGAACAGCAGAAGCTAGAAGCTGAACTCCAGAAGGCTCAAACCAAACTTAAACAGCTGACCGGCAATCAGGCCAAACTGGTTGCGGCCGAAACGGCCGATCTCCAGAAAAAACTGGAAGACATGGAAAAAGCCGAACAGGTCCTGAAACTTAAAGTAACAGGACTTAAGGCCGAAAAAGTTGAAGGCGAAAAAAACCTAGAAACCCGAAATGTGGAATTAACCAAGGCCGCGCGTGAATATCGCAAAGTGGTGGACGCCTATAAAGTGGCGCAGAGCAGAATCCAGGAACTGTCCGATGGACAGGAAAATCTCGTGGCGCAGAAAACAGGCGATATGAAAGCCGATATCAAACGTCTGCAACGGGCGGAACAGATGCTCAAGACTCGTGAGCAGGAACTTCAGTCCCGAATTAAAGGTCATCAGGAAGAGATCAACAAACTCAACATCACCCTCAAAGATGAAACGGATCGTCGATATGAAGCTGAGAAAAAACTGAGGGAACTCGAAGTTACCCTGAGTTCAGCTATGGAGAACGCCGATGAACAGCTTAAACAGCATACGGACAGTCTCAAGCGACAGGTTGAAGCGGCGAAAAAGAACGAGTCCTCCCTATCCACCGACTTGAAGCTGGCCGAAGCCACTATTAAAAACCGCGACGAAGCACTTGCCCAGCTGAAGGAAGAGCAGAAAGGCGTGGCCGAACAACTGAAGAATACCGAGAAGCGTCTGGCTGAAGCCGAACAGAACCATAAGACCGAGTTAAAAAAATCATTGGCTGAAATTCAGGAAGTGAGCCGAACGAACAGCAAGCTGATGGATGAACTCAACGATATGATTCGCGATTCATTAAATCCGGTCTTGGAGACCGCCCTGCTGCTGGGAAAATCCAGCAACCTTTCGGAAGAGCAAAAGCGTCAGCTCTTTAAGGCAAACGAAAACTGCCAAAAACTGATTAACACCATGGATTACCGAGCAGACCTGACCCAACTGAATGAAGGCAACGACAAGCTGATCGAGGAAGAGTGCGACCTTCATGTGATCATGACCGATATAGACCAGGATTTCACTCAACGTGCCGAATTGGACAAACTGTTCTTTGCGGTCAGCTTTGCCCAATATCAGGCCGCCAACAATGTTCCGAAACGGGTCATTGCCGATGAAGAAAAATTGCGCAAGACCTTGTCAATTCTTCTCGGCTATGCCCTTTCCAAAACGCAGAAAGGCCGCATTGGGCTGCACGCCACTCGCGAGTCTTCGGATAGCGATTCTATGAGCATTTCTTTTGAACTGGCCTTTACGTCAGGCGCAACCTCAGATGAACTCTTGAGCGGCGTCTTTAATTCCAATACCGAAGGCGTGATTGATCTGAAACATGGCCTAACGCTGGCCCGTCGTTATATCCATATACTAGGAGGAACCTCCGCGGTAGGATTCCGCGATGCGGGTGTGACGGCCATCACCATAACCCTGCCCTTCAAACGGACCGAATCTGAGATCGTCATGCCGAAAGGCGATGATAATTCCAAAGCCGGCGCGGCATAAACACCGCGTCCTTGACACCCTTCATGCACCCGCATACCGTGGGTGTATGAATATTTTTAGACTCACGCTGCTGACCCTCTTTCTTGCGCTGACCGCACAGGCCCGATTTAACGAAACCTGGGCCTATCTCATGAAGGGCGAGGAAAAACATTACCCCGCCATCTCGCCCATAACCGATGTGGGCTGCTTCAGCGCATCTGTCGATCCGGATGGCTATCTCAAGGGCGGTCACAGGTCTCCGCCTCAATTACCGGGAGCAGATCCTGAAACGCGCTATCATCTCGTCATCACCATGCCATGGAGCACAACGCTCGCGCACGTATATCTTGATCCCCAGCTCCCCTTTCGTCAGCGGATCATCGACAGCATTGCCGAACGATGCGCACCGTTCGACGGTGTGCAGATCGATTTTGAGGCCATCAGTAAAAATGATCGGGCCAACTATCTTAAATTTCTCGTTGCCGTAAAAAATGCCCTGCCGAAAGACAAGCTGTTCAGTGTGGCCGTCATGGCGCGCTGGGCAGACCATAAAAAGAAAAATCCGTCGGATGCCTTCGATTATCCATTCATTGGAAAAATTGCCGACCGCGTGGTGGTGATGGCCTACGACGAGCACTACCGCGGAGGAAGCGCCGGTCCGATTGCCTCCCTGCCCTGGTGCACCAAAATCTACGACTATGCCTCGCAGCACATTCCATCCGATAAACTGCTGATGGGTATTCCGCTTTACGGCCGTTCCTGGCAAAAAGAAAAAACGGCTATGGCCATGACCAATCCCGAAATCTGGACCGACGTTCGGGTACGTGGATCACAACCGAACAGCACCCCGGAAGAAGGCGGAAGCTATTCCTACACCACCAACGTGACCATCAACGTCCATTTTGAATCGTTGCCTTCACTCAACGCCAAGATGAACCTCTATGCCTCTCGCCCCGTCAAAGGTGTCGCCTTCTGGCGGATCAGCCAGGAACCCCGCGGTTTCTGGGAACAACTAAATAAATAACTACACATCACCCGCATATTTCTTAACCTCCTCTGTATTGGAGGTTAAGCATGAAAATGAAAAACTGGATTCGAGTAGTCACTGGCTCATTAATTCTGATTTCGCTGGCCCTTGCCCACACCGTCAGCCCCAAGTGGCTTTGGTTTAGCGTCTTTGTCGGAGCCAACCTGTTGCAGTCCGGCATCACCAAATGGTGCCTGATGGAAAACATCCTCGCAAAATTCGGCGTGCCAAAATAAAAAAATTCCAATGATTGGAAGTTTCCAACCATTGGAATTTCAGAACCTTGAAATCGATTCCGTTTAGCCTTCGAGCTCTTTCTGGAGCTCGGCATCGGCCTTCAGCACTTCTTTGGTCATGTTCTTTTTGAACGCCACCAGTTTTTTCCGCAGATTCGCATCACTCACCGCCATAATCTGAACCGCGAGAATGGCCGCGTTGATGGCTCCCGCTTTGCCGATGGCCACGGTGCCGACCGGAATACCCTTCGGCATCTGAACCGTAGACAGGAGCGAATCCATACCGTCGAGGGACCAGCCCTTAACCGGAACACCCAAAACCGGAAGAATGGTATGAGCCGCAAGAACACCGCAGAGGTGCGCTGCACCACCGGCCGCACCGATGATCACTTTATACCCGCTTTTCTGAGCGCCAGTCGCAAACTCACACGCTTCATGCGGTGTACGATGCGCGGACATTACCTTTACAGTGCTCTCAATGCCGAAATCTTTCAGCGTGTTGCGTGTAAATTCCATGACCGGCCAGTCGGTCTTACTACCCATTACAATTGCCACAGTGGGCTTCTTTTTTGCTGCCATAGTATGATCTCCTATTCGTTATTAAAATCAATGCCCAGACGCTTCAGTTCGCGATGTCCGATATCATTGCGGTAAAATGCACCTTTAAAACTGATGGTTTCCACCGAAATGTACGCCTTGGAAAGCGCGTCCTCCAAGTCCGACCCAAACGAAGTAATGCCGAGTACACGTCCACCGGCCGTAACCACCTTCTCTCCATCAAGAGCAGTACCGGCCTGGAAGACCACGGTATCCTGAACGGCATTTGCTTTATCCAGATTCTGGATTTCGTCGCCTTTCAGGTAGGAGCCCGGATATCCCCCGGCCACCATCACCACACAGGCGCTGTGCTCGTCTTTCCAGGAAATCATTTCATCCGACAAATTACCGTCAATCACGCCATTGATCGCCGGTAGCATATCGCCATCCCATCGCGCCAGCACGGCCTGTGTTTCCGGATCGCCGAACCGACAGTTAAATTCCACAACGCTCGGCTGATCATTTTCGATCATCAGCCCCGCATAGAGCACCCCTTTGTAGGTAATGCCGCGTTTTTTGAGCTCGGCTAGGGTACGGTCGTAAACCTCTTCCTTCACCTTTTTCAACACCGTGTCATTCACGATGGACGCCGGCGAATAAGCCCCCATACCGCCGGTATTGGGCCCCTCATCCTTTTCAAAAATACGTTTGTGATCCTGCGAGGAAGCGAGCATCACCACGTTTTCACCATCGATCAGCGCCAGAATAGAGGCTTCTTCGCCCACAAGGAAATCTTCAATCACCACCCGGGAACCCGCATCACCGAAGGCGTTGCCTTCCAGCGCATCGCGGATCGCCGCTTCGGCCTGTTCCACGGTTTCAGCAACGGTCACGCCCTTGCCGGCGGCCAGACCGTCGGCCTTGATCACAATTGGTGCACCGCGTTCGCGGACATAGGCACAGGCTTCATCCGGATCCGTGAAGGTTTCGTATGCAGAAGTAGGAACCCCCGCCGCTTTCATAATCTCCTTGGCAAACTGTTTGGAGCCTTCCAGTTCAGCCGCGGCTTGATTCGGTCCAAAAACCCGGATCCCTTCAGCTTCCAGCAGATCCGTCAACCCCGCGCAGAGCGGCGCTTCTGGGCCAATCACCACCAGCTCCGGTTTATTCTCCAGGCACCACCCTTTGATCCCGTCCAGATCCGTGGCACCAAAATCAAGATTCGTGCCCAGCTCGGCGGTTCCGGCATTGCCCGGCGTACAAAATATTTCAGGTTTTGCACGGTCATTCGCCAGTTTCCAGGCCAGTGCATGTTCGCGTCCGCCGTTGCCGACCACCAGAATCTTCATTCAAACTCTCCTTATTAATACTCAAAAACCTCCGCGGAACATACCCAACGGAGGTCTGGTTGCAAACTTTTTCGGAAAATCACGGTTCCATCAGGCTCACGGAGCCCATAGCATCAAAATCATCCAGATGAAAAATGGAGCGTATCGCCTGATCGTCCTCCATATCGCCCTGCGAAACCACCACCGCCTCGCCATTCTTTGTGGCAAACGCAAACCCCTTCAGGCCGGTCGGCATAAACTCATCTGAAAACTTCGCATCAGTGATCTGAAAGTTACGCTGATACACAGCCGGCAGGTTCCCTTTCGTTGCGTCATTTAAATCCAGAACAATGATCCAGGAATTACATTCATCCGGGTTGGCCGAAAAATCATCTGCATCAATCGCCGGACGCATATTCGGCCCAGCGAAATAGGAATAATCCACATCAAGAAATCCGCCCTGGACCAACGAAATCAGATATTCAGTTGAGGTGGTCTCATTCGTATCCCCACTCTGCGGCCAGCCCTTGGAAAAGCGGCTGCTGGACTCCTTCTCTAGAATCGCTTCCACAATCGATTTTGCATGATGCGACTGCTGAACCATTTTAGCTTTAAAGCGAGCCTTGCTGATTTGCGGAGAAATCAGAGTGAATAAAAGCAGGATAATGGCCACGACAGCCAACAACTCAATCAGCGTGAAACCCTGTTGTTGGGAAGAAGTCATCGGTCGTTTCATCTTTATTTTCCTCGGGGTATGCGTATCCTTCAGCGGTTTTTCGGAAGATAACAAATGAAAACCGACCTATTCAACTATGATCTGCCGCCCGAGCTCATCGCGCAGCACCCGCCCGAACGGCGCGAGCTGGCCCGTATGATGGTCCTCCACCGCGATTCGGGACTCATCGAACACCGCAAAATCAGCGATATAATCGACTATCTCTCCGAACCGGACGTCCTCGTCGTCAACAACACCAAAGTCATCCCCGCGCGAATTTTCGGCCAAAAATCCTCCGGCGGAAAAGTGGAGTTATTGCTTTTGGAGCAGGTTCCCGAGCAAAGCGAAGGGTGTAGCGAAGTGCCTCCCGAAGAGGGCGCGTACTCAAACGCCTGCGCGTCCCCTTCGAAAAACACGCACTACACCGAGACGTGGAAAGTCCTCATGAAAACCTCCCGCCGTCCAAAAGTGGGAGATGCCCTCAC
>CAKZQV010000618.1 GCA_937141895.1 uncultured Verrucomicrobiota bacterium | reverse complement strand
CACCATGAGGACAATCAAAACCAGAAGAATGACCGAAACCTGATAGTGTCGGGAGGTCAGCGAGGAGGTTTTAGAATCATCCTTTTTTTCCTCCCGCTTTTTCGTCTTTTTTTCCCGCTTGAAGCCCAGGTCAATATCGTCTTGCTCATCGGCGGACGTTTCATCAGGCGTTTTCACCGACGCAGCGGCGGGTATAGCAGCCGCCTGAACCGTACTGATAATTCGAAAGGCCGTTTGGCCGACTTCAACCAAATCGCCGACTTTAAGCTGATGTTCATCGACCGGCTCACCTCCGACCGTGGTTTTTTCTCCCGCGCCGAAATCAGTTACCCAAAGGGTGCCATCCGACTTAAAGAAGAAACGCCCATGAAACAGCATGGCGGCGTCATCGTCCAGCACGAGGTCGTTGGCCGGGGAGCGCCCGAACTTCATGCCCTGAGCGGGAACTTCGACTTCCGTGCCGACGTCTTTCCCGTTTTCTATGATTAAATGAGACATTTCGTTTTACCTATTTCGTTTAAAATCAGAATCCGCCACGCAGGGCCATCTGCAAGATTACCGGCCCTAGTAAAATTAAAAATACCGAGGGAAAAATGAAGGCGACCAAGGGGAATAACATTTTTACCGGTGCTTCATTGCCCAGTTTTTCCGCACGCTGGAAACGCTTGACCCGAATCTGATCCGACTGAATGCGAAGTGCAGTTCCAATACCCGTACCCAGTTCATCCGCCTGAACCAACGCATTGGTTACGGAGCGAATGTCCATATGGTCAATCCGCTCGGCCATATTTTGCAACGCCACTTTGCGCGAACGGCCAACCTGAATTTCGCGGAAGACCCGGATCAGCTCTTCACCTAGCGGATCGATGGCCCTGAACTGAATAATACGGTTAATACCACTCATAAAATCTAGGCCCGATTCCACAGACAAGGTGAGCAGGTCGAGTACAAAGGGAAGTGCACGCTCAATGCTTTTATGCCGGTTCTGTACTGATTTTTTCAGCCATACGTCCGGATACAACCCCAGAAGCAACAGGATCAGCATATAGATTAAATATTTGCGTTCAGCCAGCATGGTGCCAATTCCGGTCGGCATAGAGCCAAAGGAAAAACCTAACAGCACACAGAATACGACCCCCAGCCCCAGAGGCATCATGATGCGCAGGGCAATCACCTCCGCCGGTTCAATCAGACCCTCAAAGCCACCGGCAATTAGTTTTTTCCTTATACGGCTCCTGCTATCCTCAAGCGAGGAGTGCTCAGTAAGGGCGGTGGGAATCACGCCGACAAAGGGGAGCACCAGACGAATCAATAACGGCAGGCTGCGCTCCTGACGTCGGCCGTCCGCCAGCGTTATATACGTCACATGCTGTGCGGTACGAATGATCTGCCAAGCCACGGCTAACGCCGCAAACAGAAACATGGAACTAATGATGAGAATCTCTTTAGTCATGGTACCTACACATCAATATTAACAATTTTACGGATCACAACCATCCCGAGCGCAACCATTACCATCACGAGCCCTATAATCGCCATCCCGATATACGATTTAAGGAACATCGTCATCATACCCGGATCGAGAAAATAGATGGCCAGTCCAAGAACAAACGGCATGGCCCCAACAACATTGCCCTGGATTTTCCCCTGGGCCGTCAACGACTTAATCTTTCCTTCAATTCTCCGGCGTTCACGGATCGTTTCCGCAATCCGGTCAAAAACTTCTGTCAGGTTACCGCCCGTTTGACGCGCAATCTCAATGGACTGAATCATCAGCGTCAAATCATCGCTCCCCACACGGCGGTTCATATCGGCCATTGCATCCTCGAAGGTCATCCCCACACGGAGCTGCTGCAGGAACATGGCGAATTCCTGGGCAATTGGATTCTCCCCCTCCTTCACGACCGCCTCAAAGGCCTGCTGAATACTGAAACCCGCCTTCAAAGCATTGCTCATGCCGGTCATGGCATTTACGAGCTGAGAATTAAACCGTTCCAGCCGGCGGATGCGTAGCACCTTAAGAATTCCACGGGGGGCAAAAAGTGCCAGAATACCGCCCAGACCGCCTACCAAACCACCGCTGACCATCCCCCCTAGTGAATTGATATTGCCAGCCGAGAAAAAAAGTAGGAAGAAGATAATAAGGGCCATTATGCGGGAAACAGTCAGCATTTGTTTCGGCGATATAAAAAGAAAAAGATCTTCAAACTGCCGAGCGGTATCTGCTGAATATTCGTTGGCATAACTCTCTTCGGCTTCGCGTAGCGCACGCAGCACAACATAACCGAGCAACGCAGCGCACAATGCAAATAGAATGGGTATCAGCCAAAACATACGTTACCCCCACTGCCCGGAATTTTTAGTCTCGAAGATCGTTCGATCGAACGGAATGCCGCGGATCGCAATCTCTTCAATAAACGTTGGAACGGCACCGGTAGGATGCAGCGAACCCTGGACTCTTCCATCATCATCCAAGCCGGTCTGTCGGAATTCAAAAATATCCTGAAGCGTGAGCCGATCCCCTTCCATACCGGAGACCTCCGTAACTTTACTCACTTTACGGGAGCCGTCGGAAAAGCGGGAAATCTGGCAGATCATATGTACAGCCGATCCAACCTGCTCGCGAATAGCGCGAACCGGAAGTTCCATCCCCGCCATCAATACCATGGTTTCCAGACGGGCGAGTGCATCGCGCGGCGTATTGGCATGAATCGTCGTCAGCGAACCTTCATGCCCCGTATTCATCGCCTGCAGCATATCGAGGGCTTCTGAGCCACGACACTCACCCACCACAATTCGGTCCGGACGCATGCGCAACGCATTGCGCACTAAGTCTCGAATAGTGACCGCACCGCGACCTTCAATATTCGCCGGTCGCGCTTCCAATCGAATGATATGATCTTGTGTCAGCCGTAGCTCCGCCGCATCCTCGATCGTCAGGATGCGTTCATCGTCCGGGAGATAGCTCGACAGCACATTGAGTAGTGTGGTTTTACCAGACCCGGTGCCGCCCGAAACAATCATATTTTTCCGGAGCAAAACACACACGCGAAGAAACTCCGCAATATCCTGGGTCATCGTTCCGAAATTAATCAGATCCTGAACTTTGAACGGATCTTTTGAAAATTTACGAATGGTAATGCACGGACCCACCAACGACAGCGGATGAATGACGGCATTTACACGGGAGCCATCTGCTAAACGAGCATCCACATAGGGCTGACTTTCATCAATGCGTCGACCAATGGGTGAAACAATCCGCTCAATCACCGAGTG
>CAKZQV010000617.1 GCA_937141895.1 uncultured Verrucomicrobiota bacterium | reverse complement strand
ATACCATAGGTTCCTTTGTCAAGACGGCGGATCGCTTCGTCAATTTCAAAAAGGACGTCTTGCTCGTTGGAAAGCTGATTCAGTGCAAACTCGCGATCGAAGGTGTCGGTGCCCTGGTCTGACAACGACGGATCGCGATCGTTTGAGGCCAGGGAGTCACGGTTGATGGAAAGAATTTCGCCGGTTACACGCTCACGCAGAATCAGGAGGCGGTTAAGCTGTTGTTTCAGCTGCTTGGCGGTGAAATGTTTATTCTTGGCAATTTTTCCGCTCAGCGGACCGCCGGAGGTCGTTGCTACCGGAGCAACCGCTTTCTTCGCCGTGGTCTTTTTTGTCGCAGTTTTCTTGGCAGCAGCCTTTTTCGCAGGCGCTTTTTTCGCAGTCTTTTTAGTAGCCATTCTCGGTTGATCTCCAATCAAAATTCAGTTCCGAACCCGAATAAAGGGTTGCGGTGTTTATCATCTGCCCCATGCCGTGTCAATGCGCATATATTCTTTATTCAGCGGTTGTAATGGACACCGTACAACCATGCCCGTTCAAATCTAACTCCGTACTATTTTCCGCACATTTTTCAACGCTTTCACAGGAAAGCGCCAGCGTTTCACCTTCGATGTATTCCGCATAGGCCGAAACCGCAGAATTCACATCTGCATCCGAACAGAATTCGATCTTGATCCGCTGCGTAATTTCGAGATCCATCTCTTTGCGCAGGTTCTGCACTTTATTCACAAATTCCCGGGCCAGACCTTCTGCAACCAGATCATCGTTCAGCTGTGTATCCAGACCGACCACCAGCGCACCTTCCGCACTCACCGCCATACCCTCTTTTGGGTTGCGGACGATTTCAATATCGTCAGCAGTCAGCTCTACGGTCTGGCCCTCCAATTCAACGGCAACCGTTGCACCGCCCGAAAGTTCAGCAATCTGTTCGTCCGTCAGGCTATTAATCAGCGGCACAGCCTTTTTCATCAGCGGACCCAGTTTCGGACCGAGCTTTTTAAAGTTGGGTTTCGCCTGAATCGTCGCCAGCTCTGAGGAATCGGTTCCAAACTCAACCGCCCGGACATTCAACTCGTCGGAAATCAGACTTTCCAGGGCCTGGATATTGGCCAGCAAACCTTCGTCGTCACAGACCACATGCATTTTGGCGAGCGGCTGACGGTTCTTGAGTTTGTACTCGGCGCGCAGTGTACGCCCCTGCTCCACAGCACTCATCACCATCGCCATCTGGCCCTCCAGCACTTCATCGCGCTTGGCATCGGCAGCGGTCGGAAAATCATTCAGATGCACCGAATCCGGCATGTCGTCGGTCTTCAGATTCTGGTAGATGGTTTCGGAAATAAACGGGGTAAACGGCGCGGAAATTTTACAAAGACCGAGCAACACGTCATACAACGTGGAATAGGCCTGCACCTTATCGGTGTCATCTTCGGTTTTCCAGAAACGGCGACGCGAACGGCGGATATACCAATTCGTTAAATCCTCAATGAAGGCCACAAATGGACGAACCGACGCCTGCAGATCATAGCGATCCATCGCGTCCGTCACCTGCTGTTCCAGACGGGCCAGCGAACTCTGGATCCAGCGATCCATCAGATTGTCGCGTTCCGGAACCGACTGCTCCGGCGTCCAACCATCGATGTTGGCGTAGGTGATGAAGAAACTGTAGGCATTCCACCACGGCAGCAGCAAATGGCGCAGCGAATGCTTCACGCCCTCTTCTGAGAAACGAAGCGACTCGGCGCGGACCACCGGAGAATAAATCATGTAGAGGCGGAGCGCGTCGGCCCCGTATTCATTAATCACGTGGATCGGATCTGGATAGTTTTTCAGACGCTTGGACATTTTCAGCCCGTCTTCCGCCAGCACCAGACCGTTCACCACCACGTTCTTAAAGGCCGGTTTATCGAACAGCGCCGTGGAAAGTACCATCAGCGTGTAGAACCAGCCGCGCGTCTGATCGAGCCCTTCCGCAATAAAGTCGGCCGGGAAGTTGGCCTCGAAATGGTCTTTGTTTTCGAAAGGATAATGATTCTGGGCATATGGCATGGAGCCCGACTCAAACCAGCAGTCGAGGACTTCCGGCGTGCGCTTGTAGGTTTTACCGTCTTTTTCGATGATGATTTCATCCATAAAATGCTTATGCAGATCGTCCACTTTCTCGCCGGAAAGTTCTTCCAGCTGCTCAATAGAAGAAATGCAGATCATGTCGGATTTATCCTCAACATTAACCCAGACCGGAATACAGGAACCCCAGAAACGGTTGCGGCTGATATTCCAATCCTTGGCGTCAGCCAGCCAGTTGGCAAAACGCTTTTCGCCAACATAGTCCGGCATCCAGTGCACTTCGGAATTATTTGCCAGCATTTTGTCTCGAAGGTCTTCCACTCGAACATACCAGGCATCAATCGCGCGGTAGATCAGCGGCGTGTCGGTGCGTTCGCAGAAGGGATAGCTATGCTGA
>CAKZQV010000616.1 GCA_937141895.1 uncultured Verrucomicrobiota bacterium | reverse complement strand
GCCGAAACTGTGCTCCTGGGTCAGGAGGCTCTTTCCAATGCCGGAAAAACCGTCATCCTGCCCGACCGCGAAATCACACGTGAAAATCTGCTCGATGCCGATGCATTGGTCGTACGCTCCAAAACCAAAATCACGGCGGAGCTTCTGCACGACACGCCCGTAAAATTTATAGGCACCGCCACAGCCGGCACAGACCACATCGAGGCCGACTGGTTGCAGCGCCACGGCATCTACTGGTGTGCAGCACCCGGATGCAATGCCAACAGTGTTTCAGAATACCTCGTGGCCGGCCTTCTAACTCTGGGCAACCGGCACGGCTACGATCTCCAGAATAAAACCATCGGCGTCATCGGTTGCGGAAATGTTGGCAGCCGCGTCATCAAAAAATGCCACGGACTGGGTATGAATGTGCTGCGCAACGATCCCCCGCTCGCGGCCGCCTCTCCCGACCCCGACTTCCAACCATTGGAACATGTACTCGCCGAAGCCGACATCGTCACCCTGCATGTGCCGCTCGTGAAACATAAACCCTGGCCGACCGAACGCATGGCCGACTGGATTTTCTTCGAGCAGATGAAACCCGGTGCCATTTTCATTAATGCCGCTCGCGGCAGCGTGTGCGACTACGATGCCCTGCTCGATGCAAAAAACAGCGGAATGGTCTCCAAGACCATCCTCGATGTTTGGTCCCCGGAACCAGCCTTCCGCACCGACCTAGTGAAAATTTCAGATCTGGCCTCGCCCCACATTGCCGGCCATTCCTATGAAGGAAAATTGAACGGCACCATTGCGTGCTACAACGAGCTCTGCAACTTTTTCGAAATTCCGAAAACCTGGGATATTGCGGCATCCCTGCCGACCCCGGACGTACCGTCCATCGAAATGGACTGCACAGGGCGTGACGACGAGGAAATCCTGCGCGAAATCATTCAACAGGTATACAACATCGAAGAAGATGACCGGCTCATCCGCGAGGCCGCAGTACACTGCGAAGTGGACCGCGCGCGAAACTTTGATGCATTAAGGAAAAGTTACAGAATCCGTCGCGAATTCCATAATACCCAGCTCACCCTGAATCAGGCTTCGCGCGAGTTAATCAACAAGTGCAAAGCCCTTGGCTTTAACGTGCTTTAACCCTCATCCACGATGGAGGCCAGCCACTCCTCAAAGGTCTCCCCATAGTGGAAGGTAACCTCTTCACCGGGTTTGATATCGCGCAAAGCATAGAGCTCATCGCCGTCAAACTCCGCATTCGGTCTCTGAGCATGGTTTAAAAACTTAAGATCCGTCGTGCCATCCACGCCGTACTCCCGGTCATCCTCATCGGTAATCCAAAGCACATAGGTGTCATCTTCTTCGGTGAGTTCACCATGATAGGTTCCGATCTTGGCCCCGCTCTTAATCTTCTTTTTGGCATAGACGCCATGCCCATGAATCGAACTCTCTTTAACCTCAACCTTGTGCATATTCGGCATTGAAATACTCCATATATAGCCATTCAAAAACAACCCAACTTCCCACTTGAAAGTTTCCATATTCGAATTTATATATTGTTCTGTCTATTTATTAATCAAATATCAGGGGGTTGTATGTTTCAAAAAACACTAATTATTCTTTCTCTTTCTGCGATAACTGCGCTGTCACAAACCGAAGTCACTCAATATCTAAGTGTGAGCGGCGGATTTGGCAATCTGGCTGAAGGCGATATAAATATAAATACCGAAAGTGGAAAATCTTCCTATGACCAAGGTGGATCTTTCGAAATTGCCTATGGTGTGAAACTAGATAAAGGGGTGGAAACATTTCCCGCACGTTTTGAAATCGCTGGAGGCTATCAGGCCAATAAAATGAATGAATTCGATATCTCAGGAGGAGGAACCCTTCCTTTGGATGGCGATGTTCAAACGTTTTCATTAATGGGGAATGCTTACTTGGATATTCTAACCGGAAGCTTCGTTACCCCATATCTTATGATTGGACTGGGCGGAGCGAATGTCGATTTCGAGGGAGATGACGACAATGTCTTTCTTTTTCAGATTGGTGCCGGAGCTGGATTCGAAGTATCCGAGCATTGGATTATTGACTTAAAACTCAAAGCATTCACCGCTCCAGGAGACTATAATTTTGATGATGGCACAACCACTGCCACTGCAGAAATTTCAGGAGCACAGGTTCAGATTGGCGCACGGTACATGTTCTAACCAACGCCCTAAAATTTTCACTCCGCAAGCCCGCCCTGATGGCGGGCTTGTTTATTTTTCAGGAAAAGTTAAACGCTTTGACATGCAGAAAATCTGCTCGATGGCATGGTACAGAACATATACCACCGCAATCTAAAGCCAGCGAAACCAGCGCAAACGGAACTTCCGAGATTTGAAAAAGCTCCGCCGCGTATAAACTTTTTCCGGAGCAATTCGTTCCTAGCACCGCACAGGCCTTTTTACCCTCACAAAGAAAGCCACTAATTGGCAGAAACATTCTCAGAGCCTTTTCAAGGAAGCCACCTGAAGGCGGAACTCATAGTGCGTTTCACAAGATCTCTTTTAAATACTGGCCGGTAAAGGAGCCTTCGCATTTGGCTACTTTTTCCGGCGTGCCCGACACCACGACTTTCCCGCCGTTCACACCGCCACCCGGCCCCATATCGATAATATAGTCTGCGCGCTTAATCATGTCTAAATTATGCTCAATCACGATCACCGTATTGCCTTCATCGCGCAGCCGTTCCAGGACTTCCAACAGTTTATGCACATCGGCAAAATGCAGGCCGGTCGTCGGCTCGTCGAGAATATAAACCGTCTGCCACGTGGAACGGTTGCTGAGTTCGGTTGAAAGCTTCACGCGCTGCGCTTCCCCACCGGAAAGTGTGGTGGCCGGCTGACCCAGCTTCAGATAGCCGAGCCCCACATCACAAAGCGTTTTCATCTTCCGTTGAATTTTCGGCACCGCCTCGAAAAAATCCAGCGCTTCGTTAATCGTCATATCCAACACATCGGCGACGCTCTTGCCTTTGTAATGAACTTCAAGCGTCTCCTTATTGTAGCGCTTTTCATCACATTGCTCACACGGCACATAAACATCCGGCAGAAAATGCATCTCTATTTTAAGGATACCATCGCCCTTGCACCGCTCACAGCGCCCGCCCTTTACATTAAAACTAAAACGCCCCGGCTTGTACCCGCGCATTTTCGATGCCGGCAACGTGGAAAAAAGATCGCGGATATCCGTAAACGCGCCGGTGTAGGTGGCTGGGTTGGATCGCGGTGTGCGACCGATCGGCGACTGGTCGATCACGATCATTTTATCGCACAGTTCCAGCCCCTTCACTTCCTTATGTTTTCCCGGCGCATCTTTGGACCCATTAAAATGGCGAGCCAGCGCACGCTTCAACGTAAAGTCCGTCAACGTACTTTTTCCGCTGCCCGAAACCCCGGTCACACAAGTAAAGAGCCCCAGAGGAAATCTGGCATTCACTTTTTTCAGGTTATTGGCTTCCGCACCCTTCAGTTCAATCCAGCCTTTGAAGGGTTTTGTGCGTTTTTCAGGAATTTCGATCGACAGCTCTTCCCGCAGATATTTCGCCGTCAGTGTATCCGCCTTTATCAGCTTGTCGGTTTTGCCCGCAAAGACCACTTCACCGCCATGACGTCCCGCGGCTGGGCCCATATCAACCACATAGTCCGCCGTACGAATCGTCTGCTCATCGTGCTCGACCACAATCACCGTATTGCCCAGATCGCGGAGTCCTCGCAGCGTATGAATGAGACGGTCATTATCTTTTTGATGCAGCCCAATACTCGGTTCATCCAAAACATAAACCACACCCACCAGCCCGGCACCGATCTGCGTGGCCAGGCGAATACGCTGTGCTTCACCGCCGGAAAGCGTTCCACTTTCTCGGTCGAGGTTTAGGTAGTCCAGCCCCACATTCACCATAAATTCAAGACGTGACCGAATCTCTTTCAGGATCTCTTTGGTGATTAGTTCTTCCTGTTTCGTCAGTTCCAACGATTGGAAAAACTGCTGCGAATCGATCACCGAGTCCGAAATAATATCGCGAATATTGCGACCGTTCATCAAACACGCCAGTACCGCAGGACGAAGACGCGCCCCATTACAACCCGGGCAAATCCGCTTATTCATGTATCCGCGGAGCCAATGACTCATGGCTTCACTCTCATTGTTTTCCATCCGCTCATGCAACATATCAAAAACCCCGCGGAACGGTTTTTTCATCAACCGGCGGCGCATGTAATACTCAATATCCTCATCGCCAGTGCCATGAAAAATCTGCTGTTGCACTTTTTTCGGCAACTCATTAAACGGCGTTGATGGATCATATCCATTCAGCGTCGCTACGGCCTGCAGCAGTTTTTTGTGGTAAATAATCATGCGACGCCCGCCATAGCGCCACGGATGCACGCACGACTCCACCGACTTCGTTTTGTCGGGAACCACCTGATCTTCATCGAAAACCATCTGGGTGCCCAGACCATGGCAGGTCGGACAGGCACCATACGGACTGTTAAACGAAAAATGCCGCGCCTCCAATTTGTCGAAACTGATCCCGCAATCGAGGCATGCGTTGTGCTCGGAAAAGAGCCGCTCGTCCCAATCTCCATCCTTATTCGCAATCAGCACCGTCACCATGCCCTCAGCTTCGCCCAGAGCCAGTTCAACCGAATCGGTCATACGACTGCGGATATCGTCAGAAATCACCAATCGATCCACCACCGCTTCAATCGTGTGTTTATACGTTTTCTTCAGCTTCGGAAGGTTTTCAAGTTCATAGGTCTCGCCATCGACGCGAGCCCGAACAAAACCCTGTTTGCGGATTGTGTCATACACCTCCACATGCTCACCCTTCCGACCGCGCACATACGGCGCCAGAATCATCAGCTTCGTTTTTTTCGGCAGTTGCATCAGCTGTTCAACGATTTCTTCAGCGCTCTGACTGGTCACCGGTTTTCCGCATGTATAACAATGCGATTTTCCAATGCTGGCAAACAGCAGGCGGAGATAGTCATAAATCTCAGTCGTCGTCGCAACGATCGACCGCGGGTTCGATCCTGCCGTTCGCTGCTCAATAGATACGGCTGGCGAAAGGCCTTCGATGTAGTCCACATCCGGTTTCTGCATCTGACCAAGAAACTGGCGCGCATAAGCCGAAAGGCTTTCCACATATTTGCGCTGCCCCTCCGCATAAATGGTATCAAAGGCCAGCGACGATTTTCCCGAGCCGCTCAGCCCCGTCACCACTGTCAATTCATCGCGCGGAATTTTAACGTGCACATCCTTCAGATTGTGCTCCCGCGCGCCCGCCACTTTAATCCATTGCTTCGCCATATAACCTCTCCATCACAGAGCTAAAAACTAAATTGAGTATACCAAAACTGCAGGTTATTCCTCGCAGAGGCGCAGAGCCCGCAGAGTATTTTAATCTATATCTATACTATGGCGGACCGCATCCACCGGTGGTTCGTTTCTGTTTCGAGGGAAACAGCTCTGCGCTCTCCGCACCTCTGCGAGGTCATAACCCCGTCGGAAAGAACTCTACCCAGACTTCAACCATTAAAAAACAGAAAGCAGCGAATAATAAGTTATTCGCTGCTTTTAGATCGTAGAATAAAGGATTTCCTTACAGCGGTTTTTTCCCACGGTAGGTGAACAGATCTGCCCATTCATAGGATTCCGGGGCGCTGTAGATATTGAGCGTATCGAGAATCTTCTGCTGCATGTGCATCGTCAACCGGCGGCCCTTCCGGCCCTTCTGGATTTGCTTGTGATTAATAAATCCCGCAGGCGCGATGGCAACGAGATCATTATTCTTTATGCCCTTTTCGGTCATCACCGCATCCAGCGGCTGTGTTCCGACATTCATTTCAAGTTCTTCACTCATCATTCACCAAACTTTTCTTCTGTATTATTCCTCGCAGAGCCGCAGAGCCCGCAAAGCCTGAGTTATTTATCCCTTTGCGCTCTCTGCGCCACTGCAAGGATTTAGGTTTTTTTCTATAAGCAGTTCCACTTCTTCCATGATGGCCTCGACGGTCATGAGGCGTGCAAGCTTCATCAGTAACTGCTTCTTATCAAACATCCCCTTCACATAATAGGGAATATGGGTGCGGAACTGAATACAGGCCGCCTCTTCGGGGCTATATTTATGCGGCCCATCTGAATCCCGCTGCTTCATGGTATTCAACTCATCCAGCCGCTTCAGGTGCTCGGCCATCATATCCCGCTTTTCTAGAAGCCTGCTGGAAGCAGGCGGTACAGCTGTTGTATCGCCCGCTTCTAGCGGACCCCGTCGAATAGCATCAAAAATCCAAGGATTCCCGATCGCGCCGCGCCCGATCATCACCCCATCAACACCGGAAACCTTCACCATGCGCTCAGCATCTTCCAAACCTTGGACGCCGCCGTTTCCAATGATTGGAATATTCAGTTGTTCTTTCATTTCGCCCAGCTTCGCCCAATCCGGATCACCCCCATGAAAATTTTTGGCCAAACGCGCATGCACCGCAATCATATCCGCGCCGCTCTCTTCAACGATTTTGGCAATTTCAAGATGATCCGCCGAATCCTGATTAAATCCAATCCGCGTCTTTACCGACAACGGCAACGACACCGCTTTCCGAACCCTGGAAATCACCTTTCCAAGGGTTGGAAGATCCTTCAGCAACGCCGCGCCGGCTCCGCGCGATACGACCTTTTTCACGGGACAGCCGCAATTCAGGTCAATCCAATCAAACTGACCGGTCTGCTCCACATATTTTGCCGCCTCGGCCATCGACTCCGGGTCGCGAC
>CAKZQV010000615.1 GCA_937141895.1 uncultured Verrucomicrobiota bacterium | reverse complement strand
TGGAGGGCCGGGCTCCGGTCCGGTAGGGGTGGTGGATAAGCTGCGCCCATATCTGCCGATTTCCCGTGTGGAGAAAACCAAGGACGGCACATTTTCGCTGAATTATGATGCGCCGAAAAGTATCGGTTATATTGCGCCGTTTTATGGAAACTTCGGCATGATTTCGCGGGCCTATGCCTATATTCTATCGCTTGGGCGCGACGGGATGCTGGGTACGAGTAACCGCGCGGTTCTGAATGCCAATTATTTACAGGAAAAGCTGCGCCCGCTCTTTAATGCGGAATACAAAGGTCGCTGTATGCATGAATTTGTCTATTCCGGCGATGTGCTTAAACAATACGGAGTGCATACCCTGGATATTGCGAAGGGCATGATTGACCGCGGGATTCATCCGCCGACCGTGTATTTTCCGCTGAATGTTTCCGAGGCGATTATGGTTGAGCCGACGGAAACCGAGGATCTGGATACGCTGGATCGCTTTGTTGAAGTGATGGAAGAGCTGTTTGAGCTGGCAAAAACGGATTCGGACCAACTGCACAAAGCTCCGGTGACCACGCCGGTCGGCCGCCTGGATGAGGTGAAAGCCGCGCGCGATATGCGTCTAACTGTTGAGTAAATTTTCCAATGATTGGAAAGAATTCTGCACTATTCGAGGGCTGAAATTGGGTGTTCATGATAAATACGATAAATTTTGTATTATTTTGAACGCCAGGCGAGCGATGTGGTCATTATTGGTTCAACAGTTAATAAACATTAAGGAGAATCGAATATGAAAAAAGTTATGAGTGTCGCTATGGTTGCATTGTTTGTTGCAGGATCTTCCGCTTTTGCAGGCGAGGCGTGCGAAAAAGGCAAAAAAGAATGCTCGAAAGAAAAAACAGAGTGCTCGAAAGCTGCGTGCTCAGAGGATAAGGCTGAGTGCACGAAAGAGAAGAAAGCCTGCGAAAAAGCAGCATGCGCTAAAACTGCATAAGTTCGGATTTTCATCTGATGGTAAAAACCCTTCCGATTTTCGGGAGGGTTTTTCTTTTTTCCAGACATTGGAAACTTCCAAATCTTGGAAAAATGGGAAATCGGTTTGCGGCGGTTGGAAGGTGAAGGTAATGTTCCAATCTTTGGAAAACGGAAGATTTTATCGTGGATTATGATTTCAGAGATTCTGATGGGATGACGGGAGAAATACTTCCGGTAAAACCTGGGAAAGAAGAGCGCAACTGGGCGATGGGGTGCCATCTGGCGGCGTTTGGCGGATACTGGCTGTCTTTTTCGTTTGCGCAGCTGATCGTGCCTTTTGTGGTTTGGCTGATTAAACGGAATGATGGCGATTTTATCAATGATCAGGGCAAAGAGGCGGTCAATTTTCAGTTGAGTCTGTTGTTGTACACGTTGATCTGCTTTATCCTCTTTTTTGTGGTGATCGGGATGTTTCTCATTCTTCCTCTCCTGATTTTTGGTTTGATCTGCCCGATTGTCGCCGCAGTGAAGGCCAGTGATGGCCAGGCGTTCCGTTATCCTATGTGCATACGATTTATTAAGTAAGAATTGAAAGGTTTACCCATGTCGGCAGAAATTATCGATGGCAAGCAGATTGCAGCGGATATCCGTGAAGAACTGAAGACTGAAGTTGCAGCGTTGAAGGAAAGGGGCATTGTACCCGGACTGGGGGTCATTCTGGTGGGCGAAGACCCGGCGTCTAAATCCTATGTGAGTGCCAAAGAAAAAGCCTGCGAAGCCATTGGTATTTTTTCCGACGATAACCGCCTTCCGGCCGACACCACCCAGGGGCAGCTGCTTGAACGGGTGGAGCAGATGAATAAGGATCCGAAAATTAACGGGATTCTGGTTCAGTTGCCGTTGCCGAAACATATTGATGAAGCGGCGGTACTAATGGCCATTGATCCGGATAAGGATGTGGATGGATTTCATCCGATGAACGTTGGTAAAATGATGGTTGGAGAAGACACCTTTCTGCCGTGTACACCGCATGGCGTATTGCAGATGCTGATGCGCAGTGGGGTGGAAACGTCCGGCGCTCATGTGGTGGTGGTGGGTCGAAGTAATATTGTGGGCAAGCCGGTGGCCAATATGCTGCTGCAGAAAAAAGAGGGGGCCAATGCAACGGTCACGCTCTGCCATACGCGCACGAAAGATCTGTCGGTTCATACCAAACAGGCGGATATCATTATTGCCGCATCCGGTTGGCCGAATACGGTGACCGCCGACATGGTGAAAGCCGGTGCGGTTGTGATCGATGTCGGCGTGAACCGTGTGGAGGATCCATCCCGCGAGCGGGGTTATCGCCTGGTGGGCGATGTTGATTTTGATGCGGTCAAAGAGGTGGCTTCCAAGATTACGCCGGTGCCGGGCGGTGTGGGTCCAATGACCATCACGATGCTTTTATTTAATACTGTGGATTCCGCCAAGCGGGCCAATGGTGTAGATTGATTTGTAAGGGGATGCTTAAATCAACCGAACAAGCGATGAAAGGAGAGATATTATGATCTCAGAAAAAATGCAGGAAGCATTAAACGAACAGGTAAATAAAGAATTCTATTCGGCTTATATGTATTTGGCTATGTCGGCATACAGCAACACCATCGGACTGCCGGGGTTTGCTAATTGGATGCGCATGCAGTACGAAGAGGAAATTATGCATGTCACTAAGATGTATGATTACATTCAGGATCAGGGCGGTGTTGTGACGCTCAAAGCCATAGAGCAGCCTCCGCTGGAATACGGCACACCGGTGGAGGTGTTTGAACAAACGTTGGAGCATGAGCAGTATGTCACCAGTCTGATCCATAAGCTGATGGATCTAGCGGTTCAGGAAAAAGACTATGCCACGCAGACTTTCCTTCAGTGGTACGTGACCGAACAGGTCGAAGAGGAAGCCAACGTGAACGACATTCTTTCACCACTGCGCATGGTGGGTGAAGACAAAGGCGGCTTGATGATGATTGATCAGCAGCTGAATGGTCGTGCTGCACCGGCACCATTGCCCGCATAAGTAAGGAGAGTCTCATGAAAAGAGCAGCTTTGTTTTGTTTGGCCGTATTGGTTTTTGCAGGTTCAGCATACGCGTCACGAAAAGATGAAATTACGTTGGTCCTTGTGCCGCGTGAAGATTCCGTGATTCGGTTGGGCTTGGATATTTTTCAGCGATATCCAACCCTGTTGGTGAGCTATGATGTTCAGCCGAACGGAGCGGCTTCTTTTCATGGGTGGACGGGGAAAGAATGGGTGAATATCACACCTGAAGCCTTCAAGGCGGGTGATTTTTTCCGCACCGGCCCGGACTCGGCCCTGATTATCGATGAGGGGGCGCAGCTGCCTGAAGCGTATATTCCTGCTGAGTCGTGGTGCGGCTCTGTTTATAAAATAACGACCACAGAAATCCGACCGTTGCTTCATTTGACCGGGCAGTATTACGATTTCAAATACAAGGATTGGAAATGGTTTTCCGAGAACTATAAGATGTCCATGGAAGCCATCAATCCTGAGGGGCTGAATGTTGCGTGGTACCACAAGCAACTGGGTGATAATTTAAAAAAGGGTCCGGTTGCGGCGGACGATCTCCAGTTTTGGGTGGCCGTGCGTCATCCGGTTGATCCTGTAGAGCCGGTAGTTGCGGTTGAAACCAATCAGGTGGAAATGGTCGAAGAGCCGGCTACCAATATACAGGAAGAAGTCATGTCCAACCCGCTTACCAATTCCGTTCCTGAAGCGATTGTTTTGGGCCCGGGCGATGCTGAAGATGGGGGAGAGTAAGGTTGATATGAGAACGTTAATTAAGCTGTTTCTTACCTTAATAATTTTGACTGGTAGTTTGATGTTGGCGGGATGTACATCGACACCGGATGTGCCTGACCATAAACCCAAGCTGGGTGTTGCTCAGAACAGTGATGGTATTGTGACGTTCGCCATCACCACCGAAGTTGGCTACGAGTATGCGATCTACTATGAAGATCCGACTACAAAATCCTGGAAATTGATTCCGGGCCTTGATCGGATCAAGGGAACCGGTGAGCAGGTGGAGATGAAAAAGAAATTTAAGTCACGCGGACCATTGCCGAAGTTTACCGTTCGCCACACCCGCATTCGCTAATGGGCTTTGAAGGTCGCCATCACGGGACGGTGGTCCGATGCGGTATAGGAGAGTGGATGACGGATGACCGCTGATTTTTCGGGAATCGCATCTTCAAGCATGGCGGCGTTGGCCAATATATAGTCAAACCGCGTGTGCAGTTCGGCCGAGTGGTCGTAGTACGTCCAAGCATCGCCGGCTTTTTCCTGAGGCCTTAAGTCGAAAAGGTTTTTTCGGGATTTCCCTGTAACTTCGCGGATGGCGGCGGAGTTGGGATTGTCGTTCATATCGCCGACCACCAGCAGGTTGCAGTCGGGATTTTCTTCCAGAACTTTTCGCACCACTTTATTGAGCAGCCGGGCTTCGTTGCGCCGCATTTCGGTTTGGCCCAGCCGATTGTAGACTTTGGATTTCAGGTGGGCGTTGATCAGGTGGAAGGAATAGGATTCTGAAACCTGGATCTCCGTTTCCAGAAATCCGCGGGTCACGGGCAGTTTGGCTTTGCCAATGGAATACCACTCATTCGTGTGGTGTGAGCGTCCAATGATTGGAAATTTACTCAGCACCGCGAGGTTGTTGTCGCGGTCTCCGCGTTGGAGATATTCGACCTGTTCATATTCAACGCCCTCGGTTTTTAGCCAAGCCTGAAATGCGTTGAAAAAGGTTTCGCTTCC
>CAKZQV010000614.1 GCA_937141895.1 uncultured Verrucomicrobiota bacterium | reverse complement strand
TGGCCGTAGGCCTCTTCGGCAGTGTGGCCCTCCACGAATTAGGTCACTCCGTTGTGGCCCGCGCAAAAGGGGGATACATTCAGGATATCGTGCTCTATCCCTTCGGAGGCGCGGCAAAAATTTCCAACCTATCCACAAAACCCATCGATGAAATTCAGATTGCCCTCGCGGGCCCGGCTGTCAGTCTAACTCTCGCTGTGATCTTTCTGCCCTTCACTCTGACCCATGACCTAGGACGCCTAAACATGGCGTTATTCCTGTTCAATATGCTGCCCGTTTTTCCAATGGATGGAGGCCGGGTACTGCGCGCGGGAATGACGATTAACCACGGACGGCTTGCCGCCACACAGCGTGCGGCTCAGGTCGGTAAATATTTCTGCGGACTGTTTGTCCTGATTGGAATTTTTGGGATGCCGTTCCAACTGCTCGGATTTATCGGCCCGTTCAGACCCAGTCTCATGCTGGCCTTCATTGGCGGCTATATCTATATGGCTGGACAACAGGAACTGCGGATGGTGATGCTCGAACATCAGGCGAACCGGTTCAGTGGTCATCGTGATGATCAGATCGAAGTCGAGGTCAGTCCCCCGCCCTATGCCCGGAGCTCATCGGAATCTCTGGCAGAGCGGATCAAAA
Organism: uncultured Verrucomicrobiota bacterium; assembly: GCA_937141895.1. GTDB lineage: Bacteria > Verrucomicrobiota > Kiritimatiellia > Kiritimatiellales > Pontiellaceae > Pontiella. The sequence continues at coordinate 3,536 of CAKZQV010000614.1, read as the reverse complement.
ACCTATTCAGAAGGTGATTCTTGCTGCTCCACAACTGGAGCAGCCATGGAAGATATCAGGGGCTCGTCGCTTGAGGGAATGTCCGACTCATAGGCTTCCATGTAGTCATTCGACCGCTCCTCTTCACGAATCAGGTATTCCTGGATAAAGAATTGCCAAATGCCGATAACCACCAAGGTAACGATCAGAATAACGCCCATCACGGCCCAGACATATTTTTCATTTTCCGACTTTCGGAATAAATGAAGCAATCGCCGTGGCCCACTGTTTTTACTGCGTCGTTTCCGGGTTTTATCATCAAAAGACCTGGGAGATGATGAACTGCGACGGCGCCGCTTTTTGGGCGGCTGTTTACTCATCGGCATCGCTTCGCGTTTTTTATATATATCCGTATCTGACATCGTAAATCCGTTCTAAAATAAGATTTTTTAAGGTGCCACAACCTTCAGATTTCGTCCAACCTATTCGCCAATAAGCTCCACCGTACGCTCAATGGCCCCGCGGTTCTTTTCCACACATCGTCCAGCCCGCTCGCCCAAAGCCGTCCGCAACGGCGCATCCAACAGCAACTGACGCACGGTTTTTTCCAATCCCTGGAAATCCGGCACTTGCGCAATCGCTTCAGCTTTAAGAAAGACCGACATCACCGCCGGGAAATTTTCCATATTCGGCCCCACCACAACTGCCTTGCCATACATCGACGGCTCAATCGGATTCTGTCCACCATGTTCGCAGAGACTTTTTCCCACAAAAATTATATCCGCAACCGAATAGAAATTCCGCAGCTCGCCCGTCGTGTCGACAAACAGAACATCCGGCGTTTTTTCCAAGGTTTGGAACTCCTCGGACTGGCTTCTACGGGCAAAGCTGAGTTCATGGTTTTCCAAACATTGGATAACCTCCGGCGCCCGCTCCACGTGACGCGGAACCAAAATCATGAATAGATTCAAAAAATCGGCGCGCATTTTTTTATACAGTGTACAAAGTGCATCTTCCTCACCCGGCCAAGTGGAGCCGCCTAACAAGATCGCCGCATCGTCTGGAACACCGAGCTTCTTCAGTATCCCCTCAGCTGTTTTTTCACCTTCGGGGTCGCGCTCGGCGACATCAAATTTAACCGTACCCATCACATGAACCTGATCGGCCGGCGCCCCGATACCCTGCATTCGTTCCGCATCCAGCTCTCCTTGCACACAGATCGGGTTGATCCGGCGGAGAATGTCGGCCGTCAGCGGCTTCAGCTTTTTATAGCCTTTATATGAATTTCCCGACATCCGACCATTCACCAGCGAAATCGGAATTCCCCGATTATCCGCCAGACGAATCAAATTCGGCCAGAATTCACCTTCCATCAACACAATGCGCAGCGGATGAATGATGCCGAGTACTTTGTGGATGATCAGGGGCAAATCGACCGGAAAATAGAATAGTACGTCACGTTCATCGATCGCTTCCCGGCCGATCTTATGAGCCGTCGACGTCGTGGTGCTCAGCGCAAAATAGCTGTCCGGATGAGCCACGCGGTAGGCCTTGATAAAACGGAGGGCCACATAAATTTCGCCCACGCTCACCGCATGCACCCAGATCCGCCTGTGTTCTCGCAAACGCGCTTTGGTCTGTGTGCCGAAATGCCCGATACGCTGCTCAAAATGCTGCCCGTAGCCGCCACGCTTCAGCATGCGCGAAATAAACTTCGGCAGCATAAACAAGAAGACGATTGGAAACAGCAGGTTGTAAAGGATCCAAAGCATGAGAACACAATAAGGGCGGGAAGGTTCAAAAACCATTCACGCCCTCAAATATTTTAAAACTTCAGGTCGGCTTTCAGCAACCGACTTTTGAGCTCGTTAAGCACGCGCTCGTCGTCTTCCTCGCTGGCGGATTCAAATACCGCACCGAAACGAACGAACGGCCCGGTGTTATCCCACGGCACCGTGGAAATACCGAAGTTTTCGATTAGATAAAGCGACGCTTCTTCCGCATTGGCGAATTCAACATCGCCCGCACCCTTCGGCGCTTTCAAGTACATGAAAAATGTGCCGCCCGGCATTTTGGCATCAAACCCGACATCTTTAAGCACGTCTGCCATTTTACGCAGACGGGCTGCGTAGTGATCTCGAATACCGTCCGCCAGACTGACATCGGCAATACCGGCGCAAGCCGCTTTCTGGATCGCAAGGAACTGTCCGCTATCGCAGTTATCCTTGATCGTCGCCAGTGCATTCACCGCCCACTGGGCGCCGCAGAAAAATGCGATACGCCAGCCGGTCATGTTATAGGCTTTGGACATAGAGTGCAGTTCCAGCGCACATTCCTTAGCACCGGGGCGCTGCAGCAACGAAGTGCGCGGTCCGTCATAAACCAGGGTGGAGTACGGGGCATCTTGAACAATCAGAATATTGTGCTTTTTCGCAAAAGCAATCAGTTCATCATAAAACTCCGGAGTGGCCACCGCACCGGTCGGATTGTTCGGATAGTTGATGTAGAACAGCTTGCAACGGTCGGCGAGCTCAGGATCGATTTTCCCAAGGTCTGGAAGAAAGGCGTTTTCTTCGAGCAGCGGAATATCCACCACCTCAGCACCCAGATATTTGGAATGCGTCGCCATTACCGGATAACCGGGCACTGTCTGAAAAATTACATCGCCCGGGTTCACGAAGGCCAGCGGCAGCATCGCCAGCGCCGGTTTGGTGCCGATGCTGTGGTTGATTTCCGTGGCCGGGTCAACTTCAACGCCGAAAAATTCTTTCATATATTGTGCGGCCGCCTCTTTGAAGTCCGGGCCGCCGTTATCCGCATAGCCCCGATTTTCCGGCTTGTCGCACTCCACTTTCAAGGCTTCGCGGATCGGAGCCGGAGCCATCTGATCGGGCTCGCCCACACCGAAATCCAGGATCTCAAGATCCGGATGCAGCTCACGAGCTTTTGCCTTGGCGCGTTTGATTTTTTCAAACTTATAAATTTCAGTGGATTTGCCGAACTGAGTACCGCCGATTCGTTCGGCGAAAAGTGATTCATACTTCATTTTCATCTCCTTAATTAAATTATGTCTTTAACCGGCGTAATGAGTTTCTCCAGCTCATTCTCCAGGTTTTCTTTATCAAATTTCTGCAGATCCAGCGCACGGGAAGTATTGGCATACACGCCGTTTTCAATCGTCGGATTTTCTCGGTACAGACCGATCACCAGTTTTTCGCCCAGCACATCCACACTGAAATAAACCAAATCCACCACGTGACCGCCACTGGTATGGCTTTCTTTGGAATATACATACTGCAGATTACGCGCGTATTCGCCGCGAATGGTAAACTGATCTTCCGAACGGCGGTGTTTGAAACCGCGTTTGTTCATGGCCGACTTAATGATGCCCGCACCCAGCATGGAACTCTCCTTAATATTTCGTAAAATCGAACGCAAAGGAGCAGATAATTGGCAATACACGGGGCTGAATCAAGGTAAAACGCGACGATGCTGAATCTATTGAACCTGAATCACAATATTATCAAAACGCCACCACTCCGAAGACTTCGCCGGTT
>CAKZQV010000613.1 GCA_937141895.1 uncultured Verrucomicrobiota bacterium | reverse complement strand
GTAAATTTGGCGATCAGGAAAGCATCCTTCAAGGTTGGCTCGATTCCCGGCTTGATAACGGGGTTTGAGTGTTTCGTGTTCCAGATCCTCGAGCATTTCATGCCAACACCCTTCAGCTTCACCTACCATGACAGAGTCAGCATGTTCAGCGATTTCTTCCGGGACAAGCGTAGCATGGAAACCGCCCATCAAAACTGGAATGCCTTTTTTGCGGAATAGATCTGAAATTTGATAGGCGCGTTGCGCGGTGTAGGTTTCGGTCGTAATGGCAACCAGGTCGGCCTCTATATGGCTCGGAATTTTTTCAATCCGGTCATCCAGAAACTGTTTTTCAAAACGGTCATCCGGCGTAAGTGCAGAGAGGGCGGCAATGGGCAAGGGCTCCATCTGCCATGACCTGACATACGGTTCATTCTTTTTTCGTCCAACAGAAGGCATAATAAACAGGATTCGCTTTTTCATGATGCCTCCTTCCTATGGATGCGTCCCCGGTCGTTTTGTAATTGTTTCAAATAGCGGCGGTAGGCCAGGTTTCCAATGCCTGTGATCAGCGGATGGGGTGAGCTTTTTGTGCGTGCCTGGATATTTTTTAAGGAAAAGGTTTCCCGATAGGCCTTCTGGAATCCGGCATCCAATTCTTCCGGCGACATATGCCGGGGCTGGAAGACCACGTGTTGGGTATCATAATGCGTCCAATGCCTGTGCAAAAGGCGGTTCTCCTTTTCTAATAATTTGAAAAGTTGTGTTCCCGGATAGGGGGTGCTTATAGCATAGCGCGGAATGTCGACCTTGAGTTCGTTCACCCAGTCGACCGTTTTTTCAAAGATATCCGGCGGGTCGTCGTCCAGACCGAAAATGAAACAACCCTGAATGGCGATGCCATGTTGATGAAAAGCCTCGATGTGCCTTTTATAATCCGGTGCCTGATTAAACTTTTTGTTTATGGAGGCCAGGGATACGGCTGAGATTGATTCAAACCCGCAAAGCAGATACTGACACCCTGAAGTTTCCAATGCGATTAACAATTCGTCATCCATCGCCGAGTCTGCCGTTGCCAGTCCGCCCCATAGTTTTTTGAGTGGGGAGAGCGCGTTCAGCAGTTCAAGGGCGTAGTCGCGATCCTGCAAGAGGTTGACATCATTGAAAGTAAATCGTCGCGCCGGAAATTGGCGAATTTCATCAATTACGTGTTCAACCGGGCGCGTTTGCCAGCCATAGTCGGCGGCGGGTATAGAGCAGAATGAACAGTGGCACCCGCAGCCCCGGGTGGCGGACACCGCGTGCGGCATCGCATAGCCAAACCTTTTTTGCAGGTTGCGACAGGGAGAAGGTAGTAAGGAAACATCCCCGCGCTCTCCGTCGTACCGGGCGGCCATATTTCCAGCAATGAAATCATGAATCATCTGTGGCCAAGTTGTTTCAGAAAATCCCGTCATGATGGTATCCGCATGTTCTGTGGCTTCATTGGGACAGAGCGAGACATGGATTCCACCCAACACCACCTTGGAACCTTGCTCCCTGAAATGCTTAGCCCAACGATATGCTTTCAGTGCGGTGCCGGTCAGACAGCTGATGGCCACAAGATCAAACCGCTGATTCCTAGGAACGCGTTGGATGCTTTCATCAATCAATGTAATTTCCGGTCCATCCGGGGTTAAAGCGGCCAGGGTCGTCAGGGTCAGGGGGGCTTCACGGAACGACATGGAAAACGAACCGAATTTGATGCGATGAATATTCGCGTCGGGCATGAGCAGTAGAAGTTTCATGATGACCCGCTCCCGATGTCGCCGTAGCCGAATTTCATATCCTGTTTTTTAAAGGTTTCCCTCCTGAACAGGAGATTATATTTCCAGAAAATCATCATTTTCTGAAGCGTCTTCATGTTGGTTTTAAGGTCGAGAGAGCGTTTGATTACAGTGGAAGGGCTGCTCCATTTTTTTCTGATATCAAACGCAATGTCCGTGAGCTCATTCGATGACATTTGTGCCGGTTTGAAGGCGGCATGATTAAAGTGGTATTCGGGATGATTCCACCACGTTCCATCGTACAGTAGGCGATGTTCCTGTTTTAGCTTTTCATAAAAGGGTGTTCCCGGATAAGGCATCAATACGTTGTACGCTGCAAAGGTAAATTTATGGCGCAGCGCAAATTCATATAAATCGTATAGACTTTCTTTCGAGTCCGTATCATGTCCAAGGGTAAATGCCGCCCAGACCTGCAGGCCATAACGCTTCAGGGTCGAAATTTCCGTTTCATACCCTT
>CAKZQV010000612.1 GCA_937141895.1 uncultured Verrucomicrobiota bacterium | reverse complement strand
CCGCAGGTCGCGATAATGCATGATCGTTCGGCTGCCGGTGGCTCGGCTGAGCGCGATGTAGGAGGTCGGCGTTCGCGTGTTGGAGAGGGTCACCGCCTGTTCGCGACCGATGCCAAGATGGTCCAGGTCGCCGCGAATCAACGCGGCGCCGGCGTCATCGGCCAGCGTGCCCGCCCATGCGCAGCGACGGCCGAGCTGGCTCAACACCGCCAGGGTGTTGGCGACGTTGCCGCCGCGGACGATGCGCTGTTCCAGCGCGCGCACCTCGGCATCCTCGGCTGGATACGCATCCACCAGATTGACGATGTCGAGCGTGGCGATGCCGACCCCGAGTACGCGCCTGAGTGCTCGATCAGGTTGCCCCGTGCCAGCCTCCATGGGCCAACCGGAAGTCTCAACGGGCATCGCGGGCGACCCGGAAGCCAAGCATGTCGATGCGGGTGTTTGGCTCGAACGCGCGGCGGGCGTAGACGCGCATGGATTTGGCCGGTGCCGCGAAGCTACCGCCGCGGGCGACACGCTTGCGGCAGCCGACCTCGTCGACGGCGCTGCCATCGGTCGGCGCGTCGATGTAATTGCCGTGATAACAATCGGCGACCCATTCGTAGACGTTGCCAGCAGTGTTGTAGAGCCCGAACGGGTTGCGTCTGCCGGAATCCACCGGGGCCGGTGATCGGGGAATCTGCCGGTTGTCGTAGTCCAGGTACACTGCGTCCCCGACCCGCGGTTCGTTGCCCCACCAATACCTCGTTTTGGTACCGGCGCGGGCCACATACTCCCACTCTGCCTCGGTGGGAAGCCGGTAAGACTTGCCGGTGCGGCGTGATAGCCAGCGCGTATAGTCCATCGCCTCTTGCCAGGTCACATCGACCACTGGTTGGTTGCCGCGGCCGAAGCCAAAGTCGTTGGGACGGCGTGCACCGGTGTCTCTGACGAAGCGATCGTATTCCGAAAAACTGACCTCGCGCTCGCCGATCAGGAACGCATCCAAAGAGACATCCCGAATCGGGCGCGCGTCTCCGATGGTCATGGGCGCGGGATTGCCCATTCGAAAGCTGCCGGGATTGAGCGCGATCATCTTGGGCCCGTTGGCGTCTCGGACCGGGCCGCGCACCGGTGGTGTCTCCGGCTCGACAACTGGGAGCGGCGGAACGGGCCTAGCTGGTTCCGGCTTAGGCGGCCCGTTTTCTGTCCCGGTCTCGGTCTCGGTCTCGTTGTCCGGCCGCCCGTCGGATGAGCCATCGGACCAAATCGAGAGCAGCGGCGAACCGGGTGGGCGCGCCGATGGCCATTGCCCGCTCCACCATAGACCGCCGCTAACCCCGACCGCGAGTATCAGCCCCAGCGCCAGCCCGGTTAATAACGCCAGCCCGCGGCCTCCGTGTTTCGGCGCCTGGATGAGCGCAGGGATGGGCGCCTGGATGGGCGCTGGGATGGGCGGTGGAATATGCGCTGGATCAATCTCCTTCGATGGCCGTGTTTGAGCGCGGCCAGACGATGATGGCAGATCATATTGCGACGGCGAAGGTGGTTCCGCCGAATCGATCTGCATTGATACGGATGCAATCGCCGATGCCGAATCCGCTTCCAAACTTGGCTCCGATCGCGACACCGGTCCGGGTTGCCGCAGGGCCTCGTTCAGCTCTCGTTCGCGCTTTTCGACCTGTAGGCGCAGCGCATCGAGCTCCTGGAAGTGGTCTTCGAGCTGATCTTCAAGACCGCGGCATTGCTCGGTCAATTTCTCGATCAACCGCTCTTTCTCGCGCAGTGTGCTGCGCAGGGCCTGAGTCTCTTGCTGTACGACGACACCTTGCGTGACGGTGTTCGTGTCGCGCTGCGCTGGTGGCGATGCGCGCGCAAGCATCAATTCGTGTTCGAAGTTGTCCCGCTGCGCGTCTGCTTCTGCCTTTACCGTGGCGAGTTCCGCTCGGAGTGCGGCGATGTCGGCCGAGCGGTCGGGGTCTTTGGACTGATCCTGTAAATCGGTCATCGTCAGTATGTGGACTCTGTGTGCTTCGGCCCCGCCTTGGCGCAAAGCGGGTCGCCGACAGATACTATAGCGACTCTGCAATCGCTGCATCTCGGAGTGGGCCATGATCAGCGCCATCATTGCCGCCGGCCACGAACAGACGGCGGACGCCGCGGCGGCGGTCATCAAGGCCGGCGGCAACGCGTTCGACGGCGCAGTCGCCGCACTGGCCGCGGCCTGCGTGGCCGAACCGGTACTCGCATCACTCGGTGGCGGCGGCTTTCTGCATCGGCAATTCCTTCGGCGGAATCTCCCTTCCATTCCGCATCAGGCGGTGAGAGCCGGGCGTCTCCCCCTCCGGCGCGGATTTGGACATGTTCTCATTCTGGGGAACCCGCAAATATTCATAGGCGGCACCGCTGCCGATCATTTCTCTGCATTCCGGATCACGGCTGATGAATACGATGGCCGGAAAAGCCTCCAGCAGCGCTTCAAACTCATTGTCTTCGGGTGTTTCCTGAAGCCGGTATCCTGCCGAATTTTTGTTTTTAAATCGTGCAAGTTCTTCAGCCAGCGCCTGTTTTTGTTGTTTTTCGAAACCCAGATTTTCTTGTAACCGGGATAGCTCCTGAAGCAGTTGTTGCCTGGATTTACTTTCATCTGGAGTGTTGGGGGGAGTATAATTTTTAGGCATTTTAATGCTCAAAATTGTTGATGGAGGGAACAGAAATGCGAATTTTTGGATGTCATTTCCTGATCCTGATTTTGGAGCGGATCACTATCCTATTCACTGAAATAAATAAAGACAAATCCGTTCGGCCTCAAATGCCGTCACCGTTTCTTATTTCCAACTGCCGAAACAGAGTTTACTTATCATACCAAGTATGGATTTTGTTTGACAACTCTTTTAACAGTGGTTTAATCAAAAACCAGAAGCAACCAAAAAAAACAGGAACTTCACTCATGTACCTTGCGATCCGCCGGAAATATCAAATATGATCTATCTTGATTTAATCGTAAACCTTTCACTTCTGATCGCGCTCACGGTCGTCTCCGGATTCATTGAAAACCATTGGTCCCGGCAAACCCGGCGGGGCTTTTTTTTTCAGGGCCTGCTTTTCGGTCCGGTCGCCGTGATCGGCATGCTGCGCCCCCTTCACTTCAGTCCCGGTATCATTTTCGACGGCCGGTCGATTATGGTCGCGTTGTGCGCTTTGTTTTTTGGTCCGTTGGCTGGGGGAGTCGCCGTCTTGATGACCGTCGCCTGCCGAATCTGGATCGGCGGGGCCGGTCTTTTGAT
>CAKZQV010000611.1 GCA_937141895.1 uncultured Verrucomicrobiota bacterium | reverse complement strand
AAACCGGTCGGCGAATGGCCCGGGACCGTCACGCCTTCATGGAGGCGTTTTTCGAACGGTTTCTGGCGGAATGCACGGGCGCGAAGTAGAAAGAGGACCCATACCGATGAAGCGAACTTCCGATACACCCGACGATATCGAAAATCCGGAGGCGGCCTACCGGGAATCCGCCCACCGGGTCAGCCCCGGCGTCCTGTCGGGCGAAGACGGGGTGTTGCGCTGGGTGTATGAAATGAACATGTGGAAAAACCCGACGCTCGTCATCACCATCTGGAAGGTGCTGCTGCTTTGCGCGATGGCGGTGGAGAAAAGCGTTGCCCCCGGCCCACACACCCCGGCGGTCGTGCAATGCTTCCGGCCAAGGTCCAGTGCCCGGTAGGCTACGCCGCCTGCTCTGGAAGGGGAAGCTGGAACCTCCCCGCAACGACGCCCTCGACGGTCAGGTCTTCGTCTAGTTCTTCCCAACGGAGAGCATAACCGTTCACCTCGACAGAAACCTCTTTCAGTTCCTCCTCCGAAGCCGCCTTTAAAATCTTAAAGCGATCTGCCGGAAAGCCAACGATACGGCCATCTGTAAGTTCGAGGTAGACCATCCTCCCCTCGGCCCAGGCGCGCAGGGCGCATACCTCGCTTTCAACTGCTGTGATACTCATGGAACTTCTCCAGAAGAAATTCTTGGTTTTCGAATACGTTTCTCTCGATTTCTCGTAGTTGATGCGCCGGAATGCCTCTGTTTCGCGCAAGCGATATCGGCGACAACCAAAATTTACACTCGCCTTCCGCACTGCGAATATGAATATGAGCCGGCTCCGTGCCTTCGTCGGAGTAGAAGTGAAATCTCAAGCCTCGAATTCTTAGGACCGTTGGCATATGTCATCCTCTGTTTATTGCCGACGTCGAGAAAAATAGCCAGTGTCTTGCTTGCCGTCATGATATTGCACTGAATCCAATTTGGATTAACCTGTGGTTTTTCTTAAATTGCGGAAGGACCATGATTCAAACCTTTCTTTATGTCATCCATCATATTCCCGCCTGCACTTTGGTCATAATAGCTTTGCTATGAAACTATTCTTTCCCGGGCCACGGGACGCCCTGTTGTTCCTCGATCATGTAGCAAAACCGGCTCCATTCGAATTCCCGCTTGCTGAATGGACAACGCAATCTCACCTTGTGGTCGGTGACTGCCGTCACCTCCCCATCTCAATTTCGCGGACCGCCTTCGATCACAATTTTTTGGCCGATAAAAAAATCATGCAGTTTGAATACCGTTACCTCGTGGATTGCCATCGCTCTCCTCCCGTTGACGGAATGCAAAGATGGTGGTTTCGGGCACATATAAAATCCAAAGTAGAAAAAAGGTCGATGCGGAACGTGAGATGCAGAAAGATCAAAGGTTATTTCAATTTATCGAACTTGTCATGCCACGCACACGCATTGCAGAAGGTTTCCGTTCCATCGGTAACCTCGGGGCATTCGTCCGCATCCAGTTCCTCATCGAAGCAGACCTCGCCGTCCCGGCATTCGAACTCATAGATATCGTATCCGTCTACCGGATTTTTTATGTAAAACTGCTTGCAGCCGCAGGTCGGACATTTAGATTGTGCCATTTTTAAACTTCCTTGTTTTCCTGAATACTGATGTCTGGGGTCTGAAATTTGGCGAAAAACTCTATGCGCTGTCTGTTCAACACCAATGAACCAAACAATAATTTTCTCAAAAAAATTTTTGCATGTAAAAACCTTTTTTAGGTCGCAAATCCTTACCGATTTATTAACTTATTGAAAGCAAATAGCCAAAACCATTCACAGGCCCTAAAAAAACATTCATAGTCATCTTTTGTATATCGATTTTCTTGATGACCTCAAGTCAAAATAACGATGCTAATCAGCGACGCGGCTTTTTGCGTCCGCTGAACTAGCCTTGTTAGCCAAGTATTCAGCCATTTCTTCAAAAAGAGTCATCTGGACGGGATGAGGGTTCACTTCCTCGTACAGAACCTCTCCGTGAGTTGAAGCTACTTGACCTACATAGGAATCAATGTCGTCCTCAATATCATCCAAATATTTTTCTTCCAAATCTAATTGTCTCATTGCGTGAATTTCACACAGTAAGCGCCCCATAAGAATTACTTTTGCATCACCAAGGGAAACTTTAATTCCAATGCCTTTTAGCGCGGAAACTTGTTTCTTTGCGCTATTGACAACGTTCATAATGTTAGGTGATTTTTTATATGTACCATTTTTAATTTCAGTGTCTTTTCGACAAACCACAATTAAGTCAAGATGTATGGGAGATTTTGCCTGCTGCAAAGGCATGGAAACCGACATTTCAGCCTTTATTGGATAACTCTGAACACAAGCAAAACCAGCATGACGAATCGCCCGATGAACAGCAGTCCATCCTTCATGGCGTGAATGATGATAAGTAAAGATGAATAGGCCGTCAGAGCGAAGCACCCTGCGAGACTCTGCGAATACGCTCGTTAATTTTGCAGTGAATAGTTCAGCACTTGTATCTTGAACTTCAGCCAAAGATCGTGTCGTTTTTTTTGATGATAAATCAATTATTTGATTCAACCAATAATAAAAGAAATCAGCGAGTTCGGAGTAATGAACATTGTCAAAAAATGGTGGATCAGTAACCACCAAATCGAC
>CAKZQV010000610.1 GCA_937141895.1 uncultured Verrucomicrobiota bacterium | reverse complement strand
TACTGAGCGGATGGCCATGCCGATAAGGAAGTAGACGATGGTCCTGACTCTGACTAGTTCAAATGCAGCCAGCAGAAGTAAAAGCAACGCGGTAAATATCAGTAAAGATGAAGCGCCCCGCTCACTCATGCAACCACGCCCTAAAACAAGGGCTAACTGGATCAACAACAAAGAGTGAAGAAACCAATATCCACCGCGGGGATAGAGCAAAATCGTCTTAACAAATTCAACTACCGATTCCGGCGGGGCATTAGAGGTTGGAATACCGACCTTCTGAATAAGAATGAGTCCTAATAGGTAAACTGAAATAAATATAAGCGAGGGTAAACCAACACGTAAAAAGATTCTTTTCGCCTTCTGGGCAACATCGCCTGCGGATGAAAAGAACATACCCGAGATCAATAAAAACAACGGCATGTGAAAGGAGTAAATCCAACTCTTTACCCCATTCTGCACATCGGCACACGCTCCGACCATAGTCAGGTGCCCATATACCATGAGTACAATGGCAACACCCTTAATAAAATCAGGAGCCCGTTGCCTCTGTTTCATAATTGCACCCACGTTATCTACCAGAACTCCACTTGTTCAAATTCAAGCACCCCAACTCAAAACATGTATCAACGATGGCTCGGAATATTGCCGGGCCCATCGCTCAGTCTTTATATCGAAAATCATAAATAATCTCATTTTCAAGACGTGCAGTTTCCGGCAGATGCTTTTTTAACAACTCAATATACTCCAGGATTTTATCGGTGTGCTGCCCTCGATTGGTGATGCAATTCATTGTTTTATCAGAAAAAGGTTTAACATCGAACGTCCAGCCAAAATATTTACAGACAAAGTCATTCAGCCGCCGCTTGTTCATGGGCCTTTCGCGTCTGAGCTTTTTCGAGAAGATCAGGCGCTCCAAAACCCGTAACATCAAAGTGTATTTTTTATCATCCCGCCCGATGGCTGAGTAGATCTCAGTTCCGGCAAAGAGAGTCCCTAGGGTCGGATATAGAAAATCCTGATACTTGTGCCGCTTTGCGTGTAACAGCTCCATGCGTTCAAAGATTCGCTGAGTATCCCCTTTGGTCGCCTTAAAATCAGCATGAGTAATGAAGTACTCACCGGCATGTTTACTGATGAGGGTTTCGCGATAGGCAAAATTCATCTCATCATTGGTCAGCTCAAACTTCTCCCCATTGGCACGAACGCCATAGACCTTGATGAGACAATCTTTGATTTCCGGTCCATAGGCCCCGGCATTCATAAAGATCCCACCGCCGACCGTCCCGGGAATTCCTTCGAAATTTTCGTATCCTGTTATTCCCCAAAGCAGGGCCTGACGTGAAAGCAGGGGCAAGCTGGCTCCAGCCTGGGCGACAATAACACCCTCTTCCTCATTATACTGAATGGATGAAAAGTGCTTGAGAGAAAGAAGAACTCCATACGTCACATCATCGAGAAACATCAGGTTGGATGTGTCTCCGATCACTTTGAACTCGTACTGTTTTTCGTGCATAAACTTCACGAAACGCTGCAATTCATCCATACTTCTTGGATAAATCACCATTTTCACCAGTCCACCCGAGCGGAAGTAGGAAAATTCTTTCAGATCCAAATCCGCTTCATAGGACAAACCGGACTGCTTCAGAAACTCTGTAATATTAAGTATCTCTTTAGATGAAATCATAATATCTCCGTGCAAAAATCGCCTTAAAAAAACGCGGTCAAACTAACCCTGTCTACTGATGCACCAAATTCAAAGGTCTACGGTCAGCATTTCAATCAAACACCAAAACAATGTTGGTGAATGTTGATCCATCACGCTTTATCCCAGGTTTTGAACCAATCAACAAAACGGTTTAATCCATCTTGCAAACGGGTCGTCGGCTGATACCCCAGCTTGGCTTGCGCTTTGGATATATCGGCATACGTGATGGGTACGTCGCCGGGCTGCATGGGCAGCATGTCCATCTGGGGCTCGATGCCCAGCGCTTCTCCTAGATACTTGATCATATCCATCAGCAACTCCGGCTGGTTATTGCCTAAATTGAAAATTTCGTAGGGATCCAGACCATCACTAAAAAGAGAGGCCTTCACACCCTGAACAACGTCATCAATGTAAGTGAAATCGCGCTTCATGTCCCCCTGATTGAACACCTTAATCGCTCTGCCCTGCAACATCGCATCCGTAAAGAGCCAATAGGCCATATCAGGGCGCCCTTCAGGACCGTACACGGTAAAAAACCGGAGCCCTACCGACTGAAAACCGTAGAGATGCGTGTAAGAATGGGCCATCAGCTCATTCGCCTTTTTTGTCGCCGCATAGAGACTCACTGGATTATTCACAGGGTCGCTTTCACTAAACGGCACCTTTTCGTTCCCGCCATACACACTTGAGCTTGATGCATAAACCAACCGATCGACCTCAAAATTCCGGCAGCATTCCAGAACATTTAAATGCCCCGCGAGATTCGACTGTTCATACGCATGGGGATTTTGCAGCGAATACCGCACCCCCGCCTGTGCAGCCAAATGGCAAACCCGGTCAATGGAATGCGTTTTAAACAAGGTTTTCATTCCCTCTTGATCTGCAAGATCCAACCGGTTCCCCACATAGCCGTCTCGCTGAACCAACCTTGCATGCCGGGCCTCCTTCAGCTCGACCGGATAATAATCATTAAAATTATCAAGCCCGACCACTTCATGGCCATCATCCAACAATGCATGTGCAACGTTCGAACCAATGAATCCAGCAGTCCCTGTAACTAAAATTTTCAAAGCGTAGTCCCTTTGTCTTCTTTCTGTTTAAAACGATACTCCTGAACTTTCAGATCAATCATGTATTCATACATGGAACGCATGATCGAGTAGCGGAGCCCCGGCAAACCGTCAAGCAGGCCCAGCCGGATAAAATAAAGATAACCAAACATCAGCAATGGCCGCCCCGGCATTTTATACGCCATGGTTTTCATAGCCCTACGTCGAACTGCGGCATCACGGGAAAAGAAATCACCAAAACTGACTTTTTCTTTCACCTCATGGATCAGATCTTGGGCCTCCATGTCCGAATAGTTATTATGCCGGGCAAACCAATGATTGATCCCATGTGAAAAAGGATAATGGATGATATGCCCATCCAGAAATCCGGTCTCGCCTTCAACGATCGCCACCGGATTTACCAACCGCTCATACCGAATCTTTTCCGGACGGAAAACGCGCGTGATCCACGTTGGATAGAGCTGCGACCGCTTTAGCCAACGACCCATAAAGAAATCTTTTCGACGGACCTGAAACGCGGAATATCCCTCACCTTTTTGCGCCAGTTTACCCAGATCCTCTTTCAATTGGTCTTCGCACGTTTCATCCGCATCAGTGTAATACACCCATGGATGTTTAAAATCGATATTCGCCACCGCCCAGTTCTGATGAGCAGACCAGTTATCGAACTTACGCTTCACGACTCTCGCGCCAAGCTTTTCGGCAAGCTCGACCGTACGGTCATCACTGAGCGAATCATACACGACGATGTCATCCGACCACGAAACGGATTGAATACACCGTTCAATGTTAATCTCTTCATTCTTAGTTAAGATAAGAACAGAAACTCCTGTCATCACTCAGCTCCCTTTATTTCTCGCATCTTGATTAATCTCGCCGGGTTTCCGGCCACAACCGACCAAGGTTTAACATCTTTAACAGCCACAGATCGCGCACCGACCACGGCGCCCTCACCAATAGTAATTCCAGGGCCCACAAAAGCATCAGCACAAATCCACACCTGCCCCTCAACCTTGATCGGCGGCGTAAGCAACGGAGTTGCGGGGTCAGAAAAATCATGAGTTCCGGCGCACAGATGCGCCCCCTGGGAAATAGTCGACTGAGTGCCAATCGTTATTTTTCCCAGATTATAAATCCGGGCCTCTTCACCAATGGAAGACCAATCTCCAATTTCCAGATTCCACGGAAAATAGATGGAAGCCGAGCTGGCAATATTCACGTTCCTCCCGATCTTAGCGCCGAAGCAACGGAGTAAAAAACATCTCGGGGCATAAAGCGGTCGGGGAACGATGCGAAACAACAATTTTCCTACGCCCCAGAATACACGCATCACTTGAATGCGAAGCGGATACTTCTGCGCGGAACGATTATCTTCTATATTGAGCTCAGCCATGGTCAAGCTCCATGCAGTCTGGCAGGTCACCGCCGTGAAGGCACCACTCATAGACCTGATGCATATTTTCTGCAATCATCGGCCAGGTGAACTTTTGCTCCACCAATTTCCGACCCTTGGAACCCATGCTCTCAAGTTCAGGTTCCGTCAGGCCATTCAGTTTTTCCAAACCCTGGAAAATCGAATCAGCATCAGGTTTAATTCTAATTCCAGCCTCAGCCTCAAAAGCCTCCGGCAAATTACAAAAATCGGTGATTACGACCGGCAGGCCGTACGACCACGCCTCAAGCACAGACATCGGAAGACCTTCCGAAAAAGAAGGCAGAATGAAAGCATCCACGCTGCGTAACAGCTGATCCTTTTCATCGCCAAACTGCGGTCCGATAAATTCGACATTACTCAGGCCTAGTTTTTCAACCTGAGCCCTCAGTTTTTCCTCGTGACCGCCATCGTCCCATCCCGCAATCAACAGCTTCCAACTACAGGAAGATTTCCCCCAGGCGTCCAGCAGTTCTGTAAGCCCCTTCTTCGGGTGAATACGCCCAAGAAAAAGCAATGTTTTCACCTCGCTCTTTTCTCGCGTTCCAAGCCCTGGAAGTTCAACGCCATTCGGAATGAGAGCAATGGGATTTTTCAGCCCATACGCACGAATCGATTCGACTTCAGATCGGCAAAGCGCGTGAATACATGAAGCCTCGCGCAACGCTTTTCCAGCAAACAAAACTTCGACGATCCGTTTTTTCCAGGCAGAGTTTTTCACCGCCCAAGGATCCAGCATGCCGCGCGGAGAAACCACAACCGGGGTTCCTGCAGCCTTCTGTCGCTGCCAGGCCGCCCATTGATTATCCATCCAGATGCCATGCACATGAATCAGGTCTGCGTTTGACGAGCTCAAGGCCGCCCGAAGTTTTCGTGAAAACTGCAACGGGCCGGATGCGGAATAAAGCTCGACCGGCAGGGGCTCCCATACCCCCCCATCTGTTTCAGAAAAATCATCAATCGGGCTCAATATCCGCAGTTCATTCCCTTTTCCCAACAGGGCTTTGGAAAGCCACCTGACGGAATAGAATAACCCCCCGGCATTACGCGAGCTCGTTGTTAGGACATCAATTTTCATGCGCATCCTCGCTCACTCAGACTTTCAACCAACCGCGCGGCATTCCGATCCGGCGTAAAGTTCTGCTCAAAAATTTCGAGGGCCTTCGGACCATGAAGATCTATTTTTTCCGGCTGTTCAATATAGGCGCTAAGTCCCCCGGCCAATGAAGAAACCGAACCGGCGCGAACGCGGTATCCACTGACACCTTCTTTAATCACATGCCAGGATCCACCGCACAGGTCCGTTCCAATCAGAGGAACACCGAGCGATGCCGCTTCGTTGAGCACCGCACCCCATCCATCAAAACGGGACGGCAAAACAAAGACATCAGCCGCGGTATATACTTCCGCAATTCGTTCCACGGGATAAGCGCCGAGAAAGAGAACCTGATTCTGAATATTCAGGTTTTCAGCCAGCGCCTGATACAAGCCATTAGCACGGTCAAGTCCACAGAATACC
>CAKZQV010000609.1 GCA_937141895.1 uncultured Verrucomicrobiota bacterium | reverse complement strand
TTATCCCCGAATAGGGCTATAAACAAAGCTTAAGCCCAAGACGGGACAAGCTCTAAATAATAGGCTTTTTTGAGAGTTTTGGGCGCTCATCCTGCCCGTATTGGTCAGAATGGGGGTGCCTTAATAAACGGTTTTTCTAGCGGTTTTTGAGGTTTCCAAGCATTGGATAAACATTATAAAGTCCTCCCCATTATGGCACAAATAAACCAGCGCAAACTGGATCACATCAACATTGTTTCTGATGACGTTGCGATTGATCGAAAACAGTATTATTTTGACCGGATTCGTCTGACGCACCGGGCACTGCCCGAACTGAATCTGGCGGACGTCGACCCTTCGACGAAATTTCTGGGTAAAAACCTGTCGTTTCCGTTGCTGATTTCATCCATGACCGGCGGGACGGATGAGGAACTGATTCAAATTAATAAGAATCTGGCGATTGCTGCCGAGGCTGAAGGCATAGCGCTCGCGGTCGGTTCGCAACGCGTGTTTCTATCCGACGATGCCGCGCGTGAAAGTTTTGAGTTGCGGCGTCATGCACCGAATACGGTGCTACTCGGAAATCTCGGTGCGGTGCAGCTGAATTATAATGTGGGATTTGCCGACTGTGAAGCAGCGGTGCAGGTTTTGGATGCGGATGGGCTTTATCTTCATTTGAATCCGTTGCAGGAGGCGGTGCAACCGGAGGGCGATACTGATTTTTCCGAACTTCGAAACAAGATTGCCGTGATTGTGAAATCGCTGAAAAAACCGGTGATCATTAAAGAGGTTGGTGCAGGGGTTTCTCCGGAGGATGTTGAACATTTGCTGGCCGCGGGAGTAAAGCATATTGATGTGGCCGGAACGGGGGGCACTTCGTGGAGCATGGTGGAAAGTCGGCGTTCTGAAGACCCGGAGCTGGGCGAACTGTTTGCAGACTGGGGGATTCCTACACCGCTTGCTTTGCGACAGATGAAACCGTATCGCCATGAGATTAGTGTGATTGCTTCGGGCGGCATTCGAAATGGGATCGATATGGCGAAAGCTATAATTCTAGGGGCTTCGCTTTGCGGCATGGCTCGCCCTTTCCTCGGTCCGGCTCGCGAGTCGGCGGATGCGGTTCGGGTGGTGATCAGAAAATTGAAACGCGAATTTGTAACCGCCATGTTCCTGCTGGGTGCAGGAGATATTGAAGATATTAAGGGTAGAGAGGAACTTATTCTGGATGAATATTGGAATTGATCGAATCAGCTTCTACACCTCTCATTACTATGTAGATCTGAAAACGCTGGCTGAAGCGCGTCAGGTGGAGGCGGGTAAATATTACGTAGGCATCGGCCAGGAAAAAATGGGAATTCCATCGCCTGACGAAGATGTGGTGACGTTGGCGGCCAGCGCGGCCTATCCGTTGATGAAGGATGGCGAGCTTGTTGAGCTCCTGTTATTTGCCACAGAGACGGGCATTGATCAGTCGAAGGCGGCCGGAATTTATGTGCACGGACTTTTGGAAATGTCGCCGCGATGCCGGGCGGTGGAATTGAAGCAGGCTTGCTACAGCGGGACTATGGGCATCCAGATGGCGATTGGTTTTGTGGCACGAAATCCTGCTAAAAAAGCCCTGGTAATTACGTCCGATGTTGCGCGCTATGAGCTGGGCAGTCCCGGTGAGGCGACGCAGGGTTGCGGATCTGTGGCCATTTTGATTTCTGCTGAGCCTCGCATTATGACGATTGATCCTGAAGCCGGGTTTTATACCGAGGACGTGATGGATTTCTGGCGGCCGAACTATCGATCGGAAGCGCTGGTGGATGGTAAATATTCTACAATGGTTTACATTCATGCCCTGATCGAATCCTGGAAGCAGTATGCTGAGGAGTCGGGTCGGGAACTGACCGATTTTGATCGTTTCTGTTATCACATTCCCTTCACTAAAATGGCGGAGAAGGCGCACCAGAAGTTGTGTCGAAAATTTAAGGTGGAGACGGATGCTGCGCAGATGCAGCAACTGCTGGAGGAATCGCTACGGTACAGCAGGATTACCGGCAATTGTTATTCGGGTTCAATGTATGTCGGTCTGACGTCGCTGCTGGATACGGCGGAAGAGGATCTGGCCGGAAAACGGGTCGGACTTTACAGTTACGGGTCGGGTTGCGTGGGAGAATTTTTCAGCGGGGTGATACAGCCGGGTTACCGCGATGTGCTCTACTCGAATCAGCACGCAAAAATGCTCGCGGAACGTACCGAACTGACGTATCAACAGTACGAAGATATTTTTCATTACGGCGTACCGACGGATGGCGGAGAATATGTGTTCCCGCAATACAAGACCGGGCCTTTCCGGTTCTCAGGCATCAGTCAGCATAAACGGGAATATGAATCGTTAGTGGATTAATGAAGGCAGTTGCTCCAGGAAAGTTGATACTCAGTGGCGAACATGCGGTGGTGTACGGGAAACCGGCCATTGCCATGGCGATTGACCGTAGTGCTGTTTTTGAGCTTACGCCTAAAGAAGAGCAGGGCGTGGCCTTTGACCTTCCTGGGTCTGGAATTTCTGAATCTCACACGATTAAAGCGCTGCGCGACCTGAAACGTCGGGTTGAAAATAAATATCATGAATTTCTGAGCGGCGATGTAGGCATCAGCTATGTCTTGGGCGCCCCGGCAGATCTGTTCCGTTTCACTTTTATTCATACCTTGGATGGACTGCACCGCACCCTAGATTCCGGACTTGTGATGAAGCTGCGCTCCAGCATCCCGGTCGGTTGTGGCATGGGATCATCGGCCGCCACGGTTTTGAGTGAGATCCGTGCGATGGGTCATTTTCTGCGCGTTGATTATAAGCCGGACTGGTATTACGAATTTTCGCTGGAAGCTGAAAAACTGCAACATGGTAAGCCGAGCGGCGTTGATTCTTATATTTCTTTGCATGGCGGTTGCGCCCGTTTTCAGAATGGACAAGCCACGTCAGTTTCTTTGCCCCGTGCCAAAATGTTTATGGTTCAAACCGGCATCCCGACATCCACCACCGGTGAATGTGTCATGCAGGTGGAAAAGCAGTTCCAATCCAGTTCCATCTGGAGTGAGTTTGAAGCGGTAACTAACGAGTTTGAACAGGCGCTATCTTCCAATAATAATCAAAAACTGCATTGGCTGGTGCGTGAAAACAATCGACTGCTTTCGGCCATCGGTGTTGTTCCCCATCAGGTGCAACAGTTTATTTCCGAAATTGAATCGTGGGGCGGATCGGCCAAAATTTGCGGTGCCGGTGCAATTTCCGGGGATCGTGGCGGTGTGGTGCTGGTGTTTGCCGATGAAATGCCGAAGGCGCTCTGCGATAAGTATGGCTATACCGTATCGCCGGTGCGCGGTGATCCGCTTGGAACCCGGATGGTCTGATGCGTATGGCAGGCGATGCCGTTATCAAAACTTCAGCACCCGGCAGTTTGATGCTGCTGGGCGAACACGCGGTGCTGCATGGAAGCCGGGCCTTGGTCGGGGCGATTAATCGACGGATCGAGGTTGAACTTTTCTCGCATGGCCACGTTGACACGGAATGTGACTCACAGCGTCCTTCATTGGAAGATTTGGTGATCATCCATTCCAGCCTTGGGGATTATCAGGCTCCGCTGAATGAGCTGGGTGATCATCCGAATTTTCGATTTGTCTTGCAGGCCATCAAACAGCATCTGGATGCAATTCCTTCAGGGTTTGAGCTTAAGATTACATCTGAATTTTCGGCGGATATTGGATTCGGATCTTCGGCGGCAGTCACGGTGGCCGTGCATGCGGCGCTGATGCACTGGCTACTCGGCGTTGAACCGGAGAATGAAGCGCTGTTTAAACAGGCTTTAGAAACGGTGTTGGCGGTGCAGGGGCGCGGGTCGGGCTCCGATCTGGCGGCCAGTGTGTATGGCGGAATTGTGGGTTTTACCACCGATCCTGATTTTATTCCCATTGAGGTCTCCATTCCGCTGACGGCGGTGTACTGCGGGTATAAAACGCCGACGCCGGATGTGATTCTTCGTGTGGAGCAATTGAAAGCTACTGACCCTCAAAAGTATGAGCGAATCTATTTCGATATCAATGCGAGTGCTGAAATGGCGATCGCGTTGTTGGCGAAGCACGACTTTCCAGGGTTTGGAAAAATCCTGAATCGGAATCAGGAACTGATGGATGAGATGGGCGTGAATACGCCTGAGCTTCAGGAGATTGTTGAGGCTCTTCAAAATGCGCCGGACATTTTCGGTGCGAAGATTTCAGGATCGGGTATGGGTGACTGTGCGGTAGGAATAGGGTATGCCGACCTGAGTACGTTGGAGTATCCGGTCTATCATTTGGAGATCACCCCGGCTGGCTGCCAGTATTATGAATAACCAAGCGCTCAAACATAAACTCTTTGTCATTATCTTCGGTGCGGATACTCCGGCCGGTAAGGCGTTTGATGTCAGCCTGTTTGTGGCCATTCTGATCAGCGTTGGTCTGACCATGTTGCAGAGTGTGCATTCCATTCGAGATGCGTATGGCGGATTATTTTTTTCGCTCAATGCTGCGTTTACCGTGCTGTTTACGATCGAATATATCCTGCGACTTTACTGCGCGAAAAATCCGGCAAAGTATGCCCGCAGCTTTTTCGGGGTGGTGGACCTGTTGGCCGTACTTCCTTTTTATCTCGGGCTGTTTATCGACAATGCGGAATTCCTGAATGTGATTAAAATGCTGCGCATGCTTCGTATTTTCCGCGTGCTGAAAATGGCGCAGTATGTCGGCGAAGCTGATATTCTGATGAACTCTCTAATCGCCAGTCGCCGTAAAATCGGCATTTTTCTGGTTACGGTTCTGACCTTGGTCATCATTGTCGGCTCACTGATGTATGCGATCGAGGGCGAGGAGCATGGGTTCAGCAGTATTCCGCAGTCCGTCTATTGGGCCATCATCACCGTAACGACGGTGGGGTATGGCGATATTGCCCCGGAAACCCCTTTGGGGCAGACATTGGCGGCATTTTTAATGATCATTGCCTACAGCATCATTGCTGTTCCGACCGGCATCATTACGGCGGAATTAGGTTGGTCCGCCGCGCTGAAGGTCAGAGGAAAAAACTGCCCGTCCTGCAAAAAAGGGCCGCACGACCATGATGCGAAGCATTGCAAATTCTGCGGAAACCCCTTAGCGAATTGATTTATTCTGCCTAAATGTACTGTTTTTAGTGTATAATGATGACAAATCACTTTTGTTAGCATTTCATTAGCTGTACTTTTTTAGTGACTGTAAAATGACCTCGAAGAATAGCCATAGCCCTAAGTTTACCGATGCGGATTTTTCCACGCAGTTGGATCGCTATGAGGCCAAATATATTATTACGCGGGATATGATTGAGCCGATTAAGCGCTTTATTAAACCGTATTGTGATTACGACAAACATTGCGCGGCTGCGGGCGGGCATTATCGCATCATTACTCTGCAGCTAGATAATCCCGCGATGTCGCTTCATGGAGCTAAAGAGTGGGAGGCCACGCACCGTTTTAAGCTACGTGTCCGCACGTATGGAATCCCAGCCGGAAACGCGCCGGTTTTTCTGGAGATCAAACGGAAATACTACGAACGGATCATCAAATCGCGGGCGATTATTGCATTTGAAGATTGGAAGCCGGGCGTGATGAACAGGCTGTCGAGTGAGTTGAATCTGAAGTCGGTGACCGAGCGGGAAACGTTTAGGGAATTTAAACGTCTTTACCGAGAACTCGGCGCAGAGCCCAAGGTGTATGTTTTGTATGATCGGGAAGCATTTTCCAGCCGGTTCGACCATTATGCCCGGATTACCTTTGATACTAAATTGTGCTATCAGCCGGTAAAGGACATGTATGACTGGGGTGCAAACGGCCGCTTTATTTCGATGGATAGCGGGATGGTGCGCAATCGCCGCGAATCACCAGTGGTGCTGGAAGTGAAATGCACGGAACAGGTGCCGACCTGGATGATTGAATTGGTGCAGGAATTTGATTTGCAGCGGGTAGGGAACTGTAAATATTCTACGGCCATTTGGATGGAAAATTTGATGACGGGTGTAGGCGCTGCACCATTCGCCGATGAGTTTTTAGATGATTAGAGGTTGGTATAATGAATAATGGATGGATGGATGCATTGTCCGCAATGGGCAGTGGTCAAAGTTTGAGTTTGAATCATGTTATATCGGCCATGCTGCTTGCATTTGTGCTGTGTTCGGTGATTGCTAAGCTTTATCAGCTGACGTTTCAGTCGCTTTCTTATTCGCGGGCTTATGTCCATACCCTGATTCTGGGGGGCATGATTGTCTGTATGGTGATGATGTCGATGGGCGACAGTCTGGCGCGCGGAATTGGGGTGTTGGGTGCACTTTCGATTATCCGTTTCCGAACCGTGGTTCGGGATCCTCGGGACATGATGTTTCTGTTCGCCTCATTGGGGATTGGGATTGCCTGCGGATCGGGCATGTTTGCCGTGGCAGTTGCCGGCTGTATGATTTTGAGTGCCGTGATTGTGCTGCTCCACTATGCCCCGTTTGCCACACGCCGCCGCTATGAGGCGATGCTGCGCTTCTTGATGGAGGCCGATAATGAGGACGTGCGACTTGAAGTGGATGCTGTGATGAAGGAGTGCTGTTCATCTTACATGTTGTTGGCCATGCGTGAAGCGGTACAGGGAGATCTCCTGGAATATTCGTATCAGGTGCGACTGATTGATCCATCCTATCAGGTGGATATCGTCAAAAAACTTGAAGCCGTTGGATCTATCGCTGAAGTAAACTTGGTGATGCAGCGCACAACGGTTGAGTTGTAAGGGGAACATGATGAAAGATAAAAACTTTAAACGACCTCCGCTGCGTCAGCTCCGCCGCCATGTATTCCGCCAGTTATTCAATAGCTGGCCGTGGCTGATCTGGGTCGGCGCTGCGCTTGCCGTGATTATTCTTTTGCCGGGTGGGCTCCACAAGGTGCAATTCCATGGTGAAGCCGAGCGAACCTATGAATATGTGTCTCCTCTGGAGAGCGGACGACTTAAAACGCTGAATGTACGTATCAATGATATCGTGCATGAGGGTATGCTGATTGGTGAGTTAGATAATGAATCGCTGGCCTCGGAAATGGTGATGGATCAGGCCTCGCTGTTGAAAACCCGCGATAAAATTCAGTCCATCCGCTATGATATTGAAGAGTTGAAAATGGATCAGGCTCGCACAGAGGCGGATTTGACGGCCCTTGAAGCGGAGTGGAAGCGCACGCAGGATTTGTTGGAGAAAAAGCTGGTTCTTGAACAGGAAGCGGAAGATCTGCGGCCCCGGATTCAAGCCGCAAAGCGAATCTTGGAGCATTATCCCGATTTGATCCAAACGCTGGAAGAACGTCTGGCCTTGCTTAAAAAGGATGAGGAACTGCTGACCGGAGATGAATTAAAGGCGCTGCAGGAAGCACAATGTCGTTTAGTGGCGAAATCATCCGGTGTTGTGGCTGAAGTGCTGCATCAGCCCGGCGATGTGGTGGAAACCGGAGACCCCGTTGCCCGTATCGGCAATGTGTCCACCTCCCGCGTGATTGCGTTTATGCCGGAAGAACGGAGAATGGATTTAGTTGAGGGGCAATCGTGCCGCGTGATTACCTCGGCCGGGCGGAGAATATATATAGGAACCGTAGAATCCATCTCGGCAGACATTCGTAAGCTCCCGGTTTTTACCGGTTTTTCAGACCAAATTCTTCGAGGACACCGACTCGTAATTCAATTGGATGAGGGCAACGAACTGATACCCGGTGAGCGCGTGGTGGTCGTTCCGAACAGTTCATTGATTGAACAATGGTTTGGCAGAAAATGAAGCAGTTGATTATCTATACAGCTCTTGTTTTACTCGCTCTTCCGGCTCTCGGGCAGGAGGTCAATGAGGCGG
>CAKZQV010000608.1 GCA_937141895.1 uncultured Verrucomicrobiota bacterium | reverse complement strand
GACATAGCGCAGGGAATCCCAGCGTTTGATAATGCAGTGCGTCAGCGTTACATCTTCAATCACGCCATACGCATCGTCCACCAGTGCGGTATCGCCAATGCGTGCCAGCTTGCTGTAGCAGAGCACCTGACCGCAGATCATGTTTTCGATGAACGGTTTTGCTGCAATGCCCACAATCACGGAAAGTACCCCCATAACAACCGGAATCAGCGAGGGTGAAATATGTTTCACAAACGGAATGGACGCTAGTCCAAGGCCGATAAACAATAGGGTCATTACAATCGTCCATCGAGAAATGCTGAAGCGTTTTTCTGTTCGTTTGATCTGCTGTTTTTGAATGTTCTTATTTTCAGAGACCGGAGGGATGGAGCCTGGATTTTTCTGTCTCTTCAGACGGTCGATGCGCTCAGTCTGTAGTGAGCGAATTTTGTAGAAAATAAAACGGCCCAGAACGAGGCCAATAACGACGATGCATGAGAGGTATATAATCTGTGGGTTCATAGAAATTAGACGTTATCCATTCTGCTTATCTTCGGGAAGGGCTTCAGAAATTTTATCGGTGGCAATCAGGTTGCCCGATGCATCCAGATGTTCCACACCCATTAACTCCACGATGCGTTCGAGGGATAATGCAATGGCGGCCTGCTCAAGTTCGGGAAGGGCCTGCAGCGCCTCTGACAGTTTATCCTGCAACAGCGCCGGAGCTTCGTAGGCCTGTAGCTTGCCGCTGTCGGTGATCTCCAAATACACTTTGCGCCGGTCCACATCATCGCGATTTCGCACAATCCATTGCTTGGCTTCCAGCCGGTCCATAATGCCGTTTACCGTGCTC
The DNA here is from genome assembly GCA_937141895.1 of uncultured Verrucomicrobiota bacterium. Classification (GTDB taxonomy): domain Bacteria; phylum Verrucomicrobiota; class Kiritimatiellia; order Kiritimatiellales; family Pontiellaceae; genus Pontiella. The sequence continues at coordinate 3,677 of CAKZQV010000608.1, read as the reverse complement.
ATGCCGAGATCGACATCCTTCGCGAGTTCCGATTGGGTCATGGAGCCGTTTTTCTGCAGACTGTACAGGCAGATCATCTGCGGGGCTGTAATATGGAATTCCTGGTTGAGTTTTTTTGAGTGAATGTCGCCCGCTCGGATGATGCGACGAAGCGACTTAAGCACTCGTAACCCATACGTTTCAAAAAACTGATTACGCAAACTTTCGTCTGCCGGAGGGGGTGTATGTTCCATACAATGTATTCTTTCTGTTAGAATGTTACGTGGAGAAATATTTCTACCACGAAATAGTTTGCGCACAAGTTTAACTTCTCTTACGTTGTCATAGCTTTTGGAGAGAAAAGCCCACTTTCAAGCCATGATTATTGAAAATTCACACATAAACTGAACGTTCGTCATCTATATGAGCCGTAGACCGGTTAGGTCTCAAACAGTTTACATGCACTTAAATTCACCATTGATTCATTTTAAAAGCGAGGCGTTTTGAACCCTACATCTGAAATTGAAATTTATCCCCCTGTCTCAACGGATGGTGCTGCACTCCATCGTCTGGTTGCTGCATGCCCGCCGTTGGATCCCAACTCAATCTACTGCAATCTACTGCAAACCACTCATTTTAATGAAACATCGATCTGTGCAAAGCAGCAGGGTGAATTGGTCGGCTACATTAGTGGTTACCTGATACCGGATCGTCCGGACACGCTGTTTGTTTGGCAGGTTGCTGTAGCTGAATCTGCCCGGGGACAAGGGCTGGCCGGACGTATGCTGCAGGAATTGCTGATACGACCTGCATGCTGGAATGTCCAGGCATTGGAAACCACGATAACGGATTCCAACCAAGCATCCCGGGCACTGTTCAGAAAATTTGCGGATTCGCTTAACGCACCGTTAATCGTATCGGTCGGGTTCGACCGGCACAAACACTTTGATGGAGCCCACGACTCGGAAGAGCTGTGGCATATCGGTCCATTTACTAAAAATAAACGTGAGGAAATATAATGAAAATCTTCGACGAAATAGAATCTGAAGTGCAGAGCTATGCACGTAATTTCCCCCGCATTTTTGAACGCGCGCAAGGGGAACATATTTACGATACGGACGGGAACGAATATCTCGATTTTCTGGCCGGGGCCGGTTCGCTGAACTATGGCCATAACCATCCGGTGTTCAAAGAACGATTGCTGGAATATATTGCGAATGAGGGAATCTCGCACAGTCTCGACCTGCACACCGAAGCCAAACGCGAATTCCTAGAAACGTTTCAGGAGAAGATTTTTAAACCGCGCGATCTGGACTACATGGTTATGTTTACCGGCCCAACCGGAACCAACTCGGTGGAAGCGGCCCTTAAAGCGGCCCGGAGTTATACGGGACGAAGCAATATCATCACGTTCACCAACGGATTTCATGGGGTGAGCATGGGATCGTTGGCCTGCACCGGAAACTCGCATCATCGCGGTGCCGCTGGAGTTACACTTTCGGGAACGAGCAGAATGCCCTACGACGGGTATATGGGCGATGATCTCGATACGATCGAATACCTAGATAAAATGCTCTCGGATTCCAGCAGCGGCATCGATAAACCAGCGGCGGCGATTGTTGAGTGCATTCAGGGCGAAGGTGGAATCAATGCCTGCAGTCCGGAATGGCTTCGAAGTCTGGAAGCGGTGTGCAAAAAACATGAAATGCTCTTGATTGTGGATGACATTCAGGCTGGCAACGGTCGATCTGGCAATTTTTTCAGTTTTGAAGAAGCAGGCATTAAACCCGATATTGTGACCTTGTCAAAATCGCTGAGCGGCTATGGATTGCCATTCGCCATTCTTCTGATGAAACCGGAATATGACAACTGGAAACCGGGCGAACACAATGGAACCTTCCGCGGAAATAATATGGCCTTCATCACAGCCAAAGCCGCCATTGATGAATTCTGGAGCGACGATACCTTTGAAAAAGAGGTGCAGCGAAAAGGACACTATATCGAAGAACGTCTAACCAAAATTGTGGATGAATATGGTGAAGGAAACTTTACCACCCGCGGACGCGGCATGTTCCAGGGCATTAACTGCGTCAATGGTGATATTGCCGGCCAGATTACCCACGCGGCATTTCGTCAGGGCCTGATTATTGAAACCAGTGGGGCGGATGATCAGGTCATCAAACTGCTATGTCCGCTGATTATTTCCGATGAAAACCTGAAGCGGGGAATTGATATTCTCGAAGATGCCGTGCGGTTGGTCTGCCGCCGCGTGGATGAAATCCCGGAAGAAAGTTGCTATTTTGATGACGTGGTCGTCGAAAAAAGCGGTAACGAGGAAACAGTTAAATGATTGTACGCAATCTGAAGGAAGCCAACACCTCCGCACGTCGTATTGTTTCGCCGGATGGAAACTGGGAAAGCACCCGACTGCTGCTTCGCGATGACGGTATGGGCTTTTCGTTTCATATAACGACCATCTACAAAGACGCGGATTTCCATCTTCACTATAAAAACCACCTGGAGTCGGTCTACTGTATTTCCGGGCGGGGCGAAGTGGAAACGCTAAGCGACGGCGTAAAATATCCCATCGAGCCGGGAACGATTTATATTCTGGATCAAAACGATGACCACATGCTGCGCGCCTTCGAGGAAATGCAGATGGCCTGTGTCTTTAATCCTCCGCTGCACGGTAAAGAAGTGCATCATGAGGACGGTTCCTATTCGCTGGAAGCAGAGGCGGTTTTGGACTGAGCAGGAAATCGGTTAGGTATTAGCATATGATGATTTTTGGTTTCCTGTTGTTTCTCGGCCTGTTTGCGTTGATCGGTATCAGCTCCGTGCTGCATAGCCGGGGAACCAAAAAAGATTATTACCTGGCCAGCAGTTCGATTCCGCCTTCGCTCGTCGGACTTTCCGCCGTAGCGACCAATAACAGCGGATACATGTTTATCGGCGTCATTGGGTATACCTATGTCACCGGACTGGCTTCCATCTGGCTGATGATCGGCTGGATTCTAGGAGACTTTATTGCGGCATGGCTCGTACATAAAAAACTTAGGGAAGCCGCCGAACGGACGGGCGAAGTCAGCTATGCAGGCGTGCTTAGTGCATGGCATGGTCAACAGAACATTCCGCTCCAGCGCATTGCTGCCGTGATCACCCTGATATTCCTGATGGCCTATGCTGGCGCACAGCTTGTGGCGGGCAGCAAAGCGCTCCATGTGCTGTTCGGCTGGCCGGAGTGGAGCGGGGCCGTGCTTGGCGCTGTTCTGGTGGCGGCCTATTGTTTTTCCGGCGGTATTCGCGCGTCCATCTGGACGGACGCCGCTCAATCGGTCGTGATGATTCTGGCGATGGGACTGCTGCTGTTTGTGGCCACCTCGTCGGTCGGCGGTATCTCCGGTGCCGTGGAACAAATGGGACAGGTGGACGGATTTCTCGACTGGTTTCCAAAGGATCTGATCCTTCCCGGTTTTCTGGGAGGACTGCTATTTGCCATCAGCTGGGGGTTTGCCGGTCTGTCCGTCGCCGGACAGCCGCATGTGATGGTGCGGTTTATGGCGCTCGACAGTAACACCAAGATGGTGCGTGCCAAAGCCTGGTATTATCTTTGGTTTATTGCTTTTTACGCGGCCGCTACTGCCGTCGGTATGTTGTCGAGAATTTATCTTACCGACACGGGTTCTTTCGATGCTGAA
>CAKZQV010000607.1 GCA_937141895.1 uncultured Verrucomicrobiota bacterium | reverse complement strand
AGTTGGAATAGCATTCCTTCACAGCATACTCAAATTCCATGGGGACCATTCCCCCTCGGATCACCAGCTGAAAAACCAACTCCGGATTTGGCTTACCGAAACGTCCGCCACGGGATGCCTCTTCGGCCAATTTCCATACAGAATAGATCTCTTTGAGTTCCTCGTCATCAATACCGTATGTCTTGACAAAATCTTCTGCATCAAAGTCCGGCGCTGCCGCGCATCGTTTCAAGGTTTTCAACTTGCCCGCTTCACCATACAGCTCCAACTCCGGATTGGCTTTCTTTGCTGCATAATAGAGCTCAAGCGCTCCCTTTGGATCAGCTAACTTCAGACTGTTTGCCCGGAAAAGCATCAGATCCAAAGCATAATCCAATGCTTGCGAATGCCCCAGGCGTGCGGCAGCTGAATAATGATAAATCGCTTCTTCCGGTGTAGTTATATACTTATAGGCTAGAGCAAAATGGGCTCGGGCATTTCCCTGTTCAGCTGCTTTTTGATAATATGGCCTGGCTCTTTCCTGATAGCGGGATTCACAGTAATAATCCGCTTGCTCAAGATCAGTACGAGTCTCATCAGCTCGCAATGAAAAGGTCTGTTGCCCTGTGGACCAGTCGTAGATATTGGTCACAGAGCTTCCTAAATCACGGGAATAATCCACCGTTTTAATACCGCCACCCGTCAGCTGAATTTCAGAACTCGAATGACTGCGATCGGCCATCGTGAGTCCCCGGAAGGGTTCTTCAACAATCAACTCAGATACCTCCCCTTCATCACCAACAGTGAATAGGCGGCAGTCATAATTCACACCGCTCCAATAATGTCCGATATTGAAATCGAGTTCCCCGTCTTTGTTATAATCCGCAAATTGCAGCTCCCACGGACTGGCGATGAAAAACATGTGTTCATCAGGAAGCCTTGGATGGAAATAGCCGTTGATCGCATTCGTCACTGGAGGTAGGCCAGAGAGTTCAACAATCAGGTCAAACAGGCCTTCAAACTTTTCTCCGCGCCCCTCCCACAAATCATCGTCAAGATAATGCCTTCCCTCGCTCATCCAGAGGGAAATGGAGTCAGTTTCTCCATCCCCGTTAAGATCGCGCTCTGATGATGTAATCAGTACAGGTAACGCCGAAACCGTCATTTCTAAAAGTAAACAAGCGAACCCTATTCCCCACTTAAACTGACTCCATGTCATTGTCCCGCATCCTCCATCCGAAAGGCGATAAAGGTCGCATCATCTTCCCTAACCGCACCGCGGGACAGCAGCAGTTCCTCTACGTCAGAGAACGGAGTCTCACGATACACCGTATCCAGGAAAAAGAGACCATCCTTTTCACCGCCAACGCCATCCGTCATAAGTGTCAGAACATCGCCGTCCTCCAGCTGAAACACAGCCGTATCCACAATCATCTCCATCCGTCCGGTAAAAACAGAGGTCAACAGCCCTGCAGGATCGGCATGAGCCCGGGTCAGCAACTCCGTTCCCTCATCAGAATCCTTCCGCGTGATAAAAGCTGGCGAATCGCCGGCCCAGGCCACGCACCCTTTTCCACTTTCCGGCTCCACAATCGCAAACGTTACCGTACATCCGCTATCCGCACAGAATGCACATTCTTCGTCATTCAACATACGGTACAGCAGACTTTCAATCGCCAGTTTCAATGTCAATGGATCATCAACGGAAACAAAGAGCGGTGCATTCTTAAAACGATCTGCCAGCCATGTCGCAATGAGACGGCCATAAGGATCATTGGAGATGCCATCCATCACAGCCATCAACACACAACCGTCATCCAACTGCCGAACCGCCAACGCATCCTGATTTTCTCCGGCTCGCTTTACTTTTCCATTATTCAGTCGCTTTTCCGGCCCGGCTCGTGTTCCTGAAATTATCTGCATCCCCTACCCCTATGTTTCCATTTTCTCTTCATAACCACAGCGACATTCAGCCCTCTTATCCCGGTGGTACCAATGACGCACATACTCGAAACCCCACATTTGATTCCTTATGATCATGCCACTCGCAGTATCGCTCTGCTGAACAACAAGCTTCAGACCACGAATCATAACAACCTCCCCGCAGGACACGAAGGTAGTCTTCATCGCCACAACGCCAGACTGACCCATCACTAGGTGCGCCATCGTAACTTGATTGATAATGATCTGCACACCATTCCGAAACATTACCATGCATATCATAAAGTCCCCATGCGTTCGGCAAACGGATGCCTACGGCCGAAGTTTCCCCTGCAGGACCAAACATCGGCCTGTTATCATAGTTCGCATACAAATAAAGGGGATCTTCCCCATCTCCATAGCAAAAATCCCCAATACTTCCTGCTCGGCAGGCATACTCCCATTGAGCTTCAGAAGGCAGCATCACTTGCGTAGCACATTTTCGAGATATTTTTTTACAAAAAGCTTCAGCATCATCCCAAGATACCTGTTCCACTGGACGGCGTGAACTATCGGGACAGTCGCAGAACTCTGAGGGATTATGCCCCATCACAGCCTTATACTGAGCCTGTGTCACTGGAAACACCCCCATGTAGAACGGCCATTCAATGGTTACTTCATGTACGGGCTGGTTCGCTTTAGTCCCGTCTTTCTGTCCCATCATAAAGCTCCCGCGCGGAAGATTTCTCATGGTTAGAACAACATCATTCCCGCAATCCAGATCAAGCATCATCATAAACTCGCCCTATCCCCAACTCCACTAGCACCATCATAATCTGTTTCTAGATATTCTCACTTTTTCTTCAAGCGAACGGATACCCGCCCCTCACATGGCGGGGAAAGAGTCAACATGGGCCCCCATTCTTCGAGTGAAGTGACAATCGATATGGCCCACTCCCCTTCATTCTCATCCACCATCCGGATATTATATTGGGCCAACTCCAACAGCGCTTCATTTTTTCGTTCAACCATGCCTTTACCCGGCTTTTTTACCAAACCGTGGCAAGCCCATGCCTTTCGAAAAACCTCTTGCCACCCATCAAACGCAGGTAGTGTTTCAAAGCGACCTGTATAGTGATGCATTTCTCGATTATCGGGAAAGAAATCAGCAACTGCATCCTCACCAACCCAAAGCGTAAATTTTTCACCCATTATTCATCCTCGTTTCAAGCCTCCCCAGCCACATTATCCTTATACTAAATAGAGCAGAAACCACCCTACCGGAAATTTTGTTCATAATATTCCATCATACAGTAAGTAACAATAAGTGATTTCGGGACTGATCTCCTACTGTTCCTCGCCAAAAATAAATTCTGAGTACCCTATAATTTCATGGGACACATTCCGCACCTATCATCGCTACTATCTGTCGGGACTTCTTATGATCCCCAAATAACTCAATCCAAGCAGAGGCAACCCATTCTAACTCATAATCAACGGTCGCAGCTCCCAGCGCTTTATCCAATGCTATACGCGCCTTTCGTTGATTTCCTAAATGCTGGACCCAAATTTTGGCAACTGATATGAGGTCAATAGCCATAGTTGATTTTTGTTCAGCCTTTTTCAAACAGGAACGCGCATGGCCGGAGTCACCCAGTAACCTCATCCAGTTTATGGCTAATTTAGAATAATCATTTCCAGAGTCTGCATGTTTTTTTGCCACGTTCAATAGACGCCGAACTTTTCGACGATCACTGAACACCTCACTCCATTGCTCTGCAAGCATACAGAACTCATAACTACGTTCTGCTTGGTACTCTGCAAAATTCAACAAACGAAAAGCCTCCTGCTTATCACGGAGAAGCTGGTTCCAAAAAGAGGCAATAAAATAATAGTCCGAGCTCGTTACAGCATA
>CAKZQV010000606.1 GCA_937141895.1 uncultured Verrucomicrobiota bacterium | reverse complement strand
CCGAGAATGGCCAAGATTACGAAATCAAATCGAAAGACCGACGTCGTTTCATGGAGCTGAGCGCAAAGTTTGGCTTTACTGCTGCCGCAGTTGCACTAGCTAAAGGCTTTGTGGGAGTTTCCAGCGCCGAAGCGGCTGCAGTTACGGCCAACGAAGAGAAAGAACGGCAACAAGATGCCAAATATACCATGAATGTGGCCACGGCATACAGGCTTGGAGCTTCTCGCGCCTATCCCATCATGCAGCTCGATTTCAAAGAAAACATTCAGAATGCCACTAATGGGCAGGTATATGTCAAGCTCGCGCCGGCAGGCCAGCTTGGTGCAGGAAGTGCTCTTGTACAAAAGGTTCAGTCTGGCACCATCCAGGCGGCGCAGCACTCCATTGCCAATTTTGCGCCATATGCCCCGGCAGCTGACTTAATTAATATCCCCTACTGGTGTGGTGAAAATCAGAAATTTATCAATCTGGTTACCTCCTCTGCCTGGAAAAAGGAGATCAATCCTAAAATTGAAGATAAAGGATTTAAGGCACTGTGGTATGTGTGCATTGACCCTAGAACCTGTGCCATCCGTAAAGGTGTGGATGGACCGATCAAAACACCTGAGCAGTTGAAAGGTCTTAAGTTTCGGGTTCCCGGCTCGAAGATTTTGCAGCAGTTCTACCAGCTCGCCGGCGCAAATCCCACACCGGTTGCCTGGGGCGAAACGTCTTCGGCGATAAAGCAGGGAGTTGCAGATGCATTGGATCCTTCCGTTGAAGCGCTTTTGGTATTCGGTTTCAAGGAGATCCTTTCGAGTGTTACCTTCAATGCGGCTGTTCCCGATTCTCAGGTCTACTCCTGCAATATGAAATGGTTCAAGGGCCTCCCTGCTGATGTTCAGGAAGGTATTGAGTTTGCCAGTGAAATTACCAGCAGGCAAAACCTTGCCAAAGTGCCTGCCGCCCGCAATTACGCCATGGCCGAAATGACTAAAGCAGGTGTCGAGTTTTACGTGCCAACCGATGAAGAAAAAGAGCAATGGGTCGCTAAGGCCGGCGCTCAACTGCCCGCCTGGGATGCCATCAAAAAAGAGTTGGTTGGCTCGCTTGCCAAGTTTGATGAGTTGGCGGAGGCTGCTAATACCTACAACAACTACTACGTTCATGATATTTAACCGCTGCTAAAACTGGAGTGGCCTGCCTCTTAAGCAGGCAGGCCACTCCAGTCAACAACGAAAGACGGGTGATTTTATGCGGTTTAAGAAAATTTTGAAACAAATTGATAAGAACGGAGAACGGTATCTACTATTGCCTTTATATGCCCTAATTGTAAGCACCGTTTTTATGGAGGTGGTAAGGCGCAGCCTGCTTTCGTATTCCTCGATCTGGGCTGAAGAAATTGCCAGGTACGCATTTATCTATGTTGCATGGATTGGAGCATCCGCTGCCATCAAACAGCGAGCACACATTCGTATTGATGTGATTTTGAACTTATGTTCCCCTAAATTCCGCGCACTTCTCTATATTTTCGGGGATGTTGTAACATTGATCCTTGCAGTGATTGCCATATACATGTCCATGGAACCGGTGCTGAATTCCATCCATTTCGGATCGGTCACGCACGGACTGAGGATCAGCCATGCCTGGTTTCTTGCTGCTGTTCCAATTGGTTTCGCCATGATGGTTTTTCGTATTTTGCAATCTATGAAGCGAGATTGGAATGATCTGAGGGCAGGCCGTCCCGTCTTTGAGGGAAGCAAACTCTTTGACTAAAAAAAGGAGCTGAGGACGATGTATTATATGCTGGAACAACAAGAGCTGGCGCTTGGCTGGGAGTTCTACGTACCGCTGATCGGGATGGTCGTTCTGATTCTTTTGGGGGTCAGAATCTGGGCTGTTCTCGGGCTTGGCTCCGTGATAATGCTGATGACAACCGAGGTGTTGCCGCCGACTCTGCTTGGTGAGGCCCTGTTTGACGGAGTCGACTCCTTTGCCCTGATAGCCGTACCTCTTTTTATTCTCACCGGCGACGTTTTAGTCCGGACGGGATTATCCATCAAACTTCTGGAAGTGGCGGAGGCAACGATGGGATGGCAAAGAGCGGGACTTGGTACGTCAACTGTTCTTGGTTGCGGCTTTTTCGCCTGTATTTCGGGCTCGGATGCCGCCGACGCCGCCGCGATCAGCAGAATAACCATAGATCGCCTTGTCGCCAAGGGATACCCAAAAGGATACGCCTGTGCCATGGTGGCTGCGGGAGCATGTACCGGAATTCTGATTCCGCCCTCGATTGCATATATCATAATAGGTTTGGTGCTTGGCATTTCCGCTTCCACCTTATTCCTTGCCGCTGCGATTCCTGGCGTGCTGATTCTTGCCACTGTTATGATCACCAATACCGTGGTAAATCGGTTTAAATGTTATGAAGTGTCCGATGTTGGTTTTGATCTGAAGCATTGGCTAAGGACCGTCTATTCAGCCCGTTTTGCTCTGCTTATTCCTTTTAATCTTTACCTACTTTCGCCTGCAATAGACTG
>CAKZQV010000605.1 GCA_937141895.1 uncultured Verrucomicrobiota bacterium | reverse complement strand
AAACCCTAGAGAAGCAGTCTATGGGCTTCCGCATGTCCGACTGGGATACCAAGCGGCTGAAGTATGGCGAAAAGTTTGAAACCAGTATGATGGACATCACGGTAAACACCCCGCTTGAAGAGGCTCTCGACAACGGCTGGAAAATCCTGGCCGACTGTTTTGAACCCTCTGAAACCGGCATTCAGTCCAAATATACAGACCAATTCTGGCCGAAGGGTTAAATGAATATGGATCCACAGATTTCACTGATTAGCACGGATTTTGCAATCAGGGGAATCTGCGTAATCTGTGGATAAACAATCATGGCAAAGATTAAACTAACCAAAAACGAGCTCAAGACGCAGCGCGATTCGCTTAAGCGATTCCAACGCTACCTGCCGACGCTCCAGCTTAAGAAGCAACAGCTTCAGATGGAGATGCGGCGCCTCGATCAGGAAATCGAGGAAAAGCGCGATGAAGAGCAGGAAGCCCGCGCCAAACTCAGCTCCTGGATTCAGCTCTACTCCGAGTCGATTGATCTCGGCCCGTATGCTGAGCTGGACACGCTGAAGACGTCTCACGGCAACATTGCCGGGGTAACCATTCCGATTCTGGACGACCTGGTTTTCAAAGAAGTTCCAATGAACCTCTTCGAAACCGAGGCCTGGACCGACGAAGGGGTTGACACCCTCAAACAGCTGACCCGCCTGCGGGTGGAACGTCAGATCCTGGAAGAGCAGCACCGCCTGCTCGGTGCGGAACTGCGCACCACGACCCAGCGTGTAAACCTGTTTGAAAAAGTGAAGATTCCGGAAGCCAAGGAAAATATCCGCGTCATCCGTATTTTCATGGGTGACCAGCAGACCGCCGCGGTGGCCCGCTCCAAAATCGCGAAAGGAAAAAGCGCATGATCGTAAAAATGAAAAAACTTACGCTCCTGTGCACCGAGTCGCAACAGGAACAGACCCTCGAAAAGCTGCGCGATCTTAAAGTCGTACATATTAAGCACGTGAATGCGCCGTCCAGTGGAAAACTGGAAGCGGCCCGTAATCACCTACAGTATGTCCAGCGGGCGCAGGAAGTTCTGCAGGCCCGGCCGGATACCGAGCCGACCGGTATCGATGCGGACCAACTGGTTGATTCCGTCTGGAAACTGCTGAATGACGACAAACAACTTCAGGAGCAGCTTCAGGGGCTCAAACATGAACTGGAGCGCATTTCTCCATTTGGCGAATTTGATCCGCGTGATCTCAAAAAACTTCATGCAGAAGGCGTTTATGCCAAACTTTACGAATTGCCGGTTAAAGACACACCGGAAATTCCGGATGGCGTAGCGATTGAGGAAATCAGCCGCGATAAAACCACGATCTATGTTCTAGCGGTTTCGCGTCAAGCCTTCACGCTTCCGGCTCACGAAGTTCGCCTACCCGACCGCTCCCTTTCCCGCCTTCAACATCATGTTGAAAAAACCGAGAAAGGCATCGAAGAAACCGAAGCTGAACTGCAAAAGTTTGCGGGAGATAAAGCGGTCGTTGACCAAATTGCGGATGAGGCAGCGGAC
>CAKZQV010000604.1 GCA_937141895.1 uncultured Verrucomicrobiota bacterium | reverse complement strand
GGCCGCCCGGAAGTGGCCTACCGCGAAACGGCCACCTCCATGTCCGAAGGCTCCTACAAGCACTCCAAGCAGTCCGGTGGTCGCGGCCAGTACGGCCATGTGGTCATGACCATCGAACCGGGCAAGCCGGGCGACGGCTTCGAATTCGAGAACAAGGTTGTCGGCGGACGCATTCCGACGGAATACATCCCGTCCGTGGAAAAGGGCATCATCCAGGCGCTGGAAGCCGGGCCGTATGCCGGCTACCCGGTGGTCGATATGAAAGCCACCCTGACCGACGGCTCCTACCACGACGTCGACTCCTCCGACTTCGCCTTCCAGATCGCCGGGCGCCAAGGCTTCAAGGAACTTTTCATGAAGGGCAACCCCCAGCTGCTGGAACCGATCATGGCCATCGAAATCACCACCCCGGAAGAATTCATGGGTCCGTGTAACTCCACCATCGCTCAGCGTCGTGGACGTATTGAGTCCATGGACGAACGGGGCGGCATGAAGATTGTGAAGGGATTTGTTCCGCTGAGCGAAATGTTCGGCTATTCCAACACCATCCGCTCCCTGACGCAGGGCCGCGCCTCCTTCTCCATGACCTTCGAACACTACGAAGCCGTTCCGATCAACATCGCGAACGAAGTGATTGAGAAACGTCGTGCTGAAGGAAAAATCAAATAAGCATCTGCTTAGCTGATTAAAAAAGGTCGCCTCCGGGCGGCCTTTTTTTGTGCATTTTACTGAGCAAAATAGTGGGTATTGAAAAAAGTTCAGAAAAGCACCCCTTTTGAGTAACGATTCGAGCAACGCCTACGTATTACATATTAACCAACAATTTATCGGGCGGCAGATTAACCCACTCCGCCTTTTTATTACTCCGCCCCGGCTTAACCCACCGGGGTTTCTTTTTGCCCATACCCGTTGCACGAATTGACAGCAAACGGTTGCTATGAGATCTTTTCCAATCATTGGAAACTGGAAATGAACAACGCTCATATCGCATCCATTCTGAAGAACGACGTCGGCGCCATGGAACTGGAAGCCGCTATGGCGGATGGCGGCGACCTGCTGGACATCCTCGCCAAGCAGGGATTCTCTAAAGATCATCTGTTTTCAACCCTTGCAGCATCCTGTGGCATGGACGTCATGACCCTCTCGTCTACCCTGCCCCCGGCATCTAATTCCGAGTGGCTGGATGCCCAAACCGCACGGCGCTATAAAATTGTTCCCATCACGGAGAACCGCTTCGCCTTCGGCGATCCGACCGACATTGAGACGCTCGACACCCTTCGTTATCTGTTCAACGATCCCATTGAATTGGTCGCCGCCCTGCCCGAGCAGATTGAAGACGCGCTGAACCGACTCTATCCGCTCAGCGCCTCTGAGCATACCCTTGAGACAGAGGATCATCCCGTCGTGGACACCGTCTCGGACAACGGGGAAGAACCGATCATCCAGCTGGTTAACATGCTGATCATGGAAGGGTTCAAACAGCGCGCCTCCGATATTCATCTGGAACCGCTTTCCGCCACCTTCCGCATCCGATACCGCATCGACGGGGCGCTGCGCGAAGTTGAAGGACCGCCGCGCCGTCTGCACCCCTCCGTCATCAGCCGCCTGAAAATCATGGCCGGCATGAAAATTTCTGAAAAACGTCTACCGCAGGATGGCCGGATCGAAATTAACGTCTCAGGGCGCAGCCTCGATCTTCGCGTTTCGTCCATCCCAACCAACCATGGCGAAAGCATCGTCATGCGTATTCTCGACAAGCAGACGCTGCAG
>CAKZQV010000603.1 GCA_937141895.1 uncultured Verrucomicrobiota bacterium | reverse complement strand
GGAATCAGATAACCAGAGAGAAGGTTAAGCGCATTCGCCGCGCCGCAGGCCATGCCCATTTTCAACGCCTCTTCAATCGGTTGCCCTTCGTTGAGCGCAACCGCAATCCCTGTGGTTACCGCATCGCCGCTGCCGATCGGATTCACGGCATCAATGTTGACCGATGAAATGTCCAATCGCTGGACTTGATCCACAAAAAACGAGCTGCGACTTCCGCGCGTAATAAAAACCGATGCAGCACCGAGCTCCATGAGTTTGGAGCACCCTTCTAAAATATCTTCGCAGCCTGTTGCCTCTTGCAGTTCCGCCTCATTGATTTTAACCAAAAACGGCTGATGCTTCAGCGCCAGCGCCAACGGCTCGCCCTGAGTATCAATAATCACCTTGGCCTTTCGCTCGTGCGCCATTTCACAGATGGAGGCATATCCATCTAAAGGCGCACCGGCCGGAAGCTTTCCCGATACGGCAATAATCGAACCTTCGAGTTCCAATGATTGGAAAAGTTCGAGCATGTTTTTCCAATCCTTGGAAAAAATCGGCGGCATTTCCTCTACCAGCTCTGTCGCATCCGGATTTCCCTCTTCCAGCAACGTCTGGCAGATTCGGGTCTCCCCTTCCACCTGCACATGCCGGAAACCGACACCCTCCTGGTCCAGCAGCTCCTCCAACAGTTTTCCATTCGAACCGCCCGCAAATTCAATGAGTTCCGCAGGTTTACCAAGCTGAGTGACCATCCGCGCCACATTGGCGCCTTTCCCGCCAATTCCGATCGTCACCTTCCGAGCCCGATTTACGGCGCCTTTTTCAACTTTTTTAAATTCAACAATGCGCTGAACGCATGGCGTAAATCCGCAACAGATAATGGGTTTTGATAATGTGCTCATAGGTCAGAAACAATAACCCAATTTTTTCTTAAAATCACAGTAGACAACACAAAAAATTCGGGTATGTTATTCGCTCCTTTCGAGGAACCCCCGGTGGGATAGCGAAGCGGTCAAACGCAGCAGACTGTAAATCTGCCCTCTTAGAGTTCGATGGTTCGAATCCATCTCCCACCACCACTCGCAGCTCCCTGCTCGGACGTAACACTCTGGCAGGGAGCTTTTTACGTTTATAATGGTTAAACTTTAAAAATGCTCGTTTTTCAGGCGATGGGCACAGAAAAAGGCGCAGCTTCACACGGGGAAAAAAAGTTTCGGAGTCGCCTTCTTTTTCTACGAGTTTCGACCTTTGCGCGCAGATTCGTTTTGATGCTCCTTCATCTCTAAGCTGAACCGCTTGCCCCACGCCCTTAAACCTTATATGCTCTTTTCGATTATTTCTAATATGGGGTTTATAGGTTTATGGATACTAAGTTTTCGGGGTTACCTGTGTTTATCTGGTCGGTTGCGGATCTGCTGCGGGGAGAGTTTAAACAGAGTCAGTATGGGCGGATTATTCTGCCGTTCACACTGCTGAGGCGTTTGGAGTGTGTGCTGGAGCCTACAAAGGCGCAGGTGCTGGCAGAGGTTGAGCGGTGCGCGAAGATGAATCCCGACGCTGCCGACAAGATTCTGCTGAATAAAGCCAAGCTGAGCTTTTACAACACCTCTGCAATGGATCTGAGCACGCTGGGCGAAACGCAGGTTCTGGACAATCTGGAAACCTATGTGCAGTCATTCAGCCCTGCATCGCGTGAAATCTTTGAGCATTTCCGCTTTTCGGAGTTCATTGAAAAGCTGGACGAAGCCAACCTCCTTTATGTGGTCGCCAATAAGTTTGCCAATATCGACCTCTCGCCCTCCACGGTTCCAAACTATGAGATGGGGCTGATCTTTGAAGAGCTGATCCGACGCTTTGCGGAATCCTCCAACGAAACCGCAGGGGAACACTTTACGCCCCGCGATATTGTCCGCCTCACGACCTCGCTGGTGTTTGCAGGCGACGACGACGTATTGTCAAAGCCTGGAGTGGTCCGCTCGATCTATGACCCGACAGCGGGAACAGGCGGCTTCCTTTCGGCGGGCATGGAATATCTGCACGAACTCAACCCGCAGGCGCGTCTGGTTGGCTTCGGGCAGGAACTCAACCCCGAATCCTATGCCATCTGCAAAGGCGATATGCTGGTGAAGGAACAGGACGTCAAAAACATCAAGCTGGGCAATACGCTGTCCGACGACAAGCTCTACGCCGAAACCTTCGACTACATGCTCTCCAACCCGCCCTTCGGTGTGGACTGGAAGAAAATCGAAAAGGTCGTAAAGGATGAGCAGAAGATCAAGGGCTATGGCGGACGCTTCGGCCCCGGTACGCCCAGAGTGTCAGACGGTTCGCTGCTCTTCCTGCTGCACCTCGTTTCCAAAATGCGCAATCCCCCAAAAGGCTTGTCCGCCGAAGCCTCGGCGAAGGCGGGCGGTTCGCGCATCGGCATCATTCTGAATGGCTCCCCACTATTTACAGGCGGGGCGGGCAGCGGTGAGTCCGAGATCCGACGCTATCTGCTGGAACGGGATCTGGTCGAAGCCATCATCGCCCTGCCGACTGACATGTTTTACAACACGGGTATCGCCACCTATATCTGGGTGCTCTCCAACCACAAGCCCGACGAACGCAAGGGCAAGGTACAGCTGATCAACGCGTCCGACATGCACGAACCCATGCGCAAGTCGCTCGGTTCAAAACGCAAGGCCATCAGCGAAAAACAGATTGAAGAGATTGTCCGCCTCTATGGAAACAACGAAGCGTCCAAGGTCTGTAAAATATTCGACACGACCGCATTTGGCTATCGCCGCATCACCGTTGAACGCCCGTTGCAGCTCGCGATCTATCCGCACGACGCCGACCGACTCGAAGCCCTGCAAGCCGACAAAGCGTGGAGCAAGCTGGACGCCGACCTTCAGCAGTCCGTTCTCCAAGCATTGGAAAGCCTCAAGGAGGCCTATCTCTCAAGGGATGCGTTCCTGTCTGACTTGAAAAATGACTTAAAACTTAACACTTCAAACTTAAAACTGTCTGCACCGCAGACTAAACTGCTTCTCAAACATCTGGGCGAACACAACGACGAAGCGGAAATCTGCACCGACAAAAAAGGCAAACCAGAGCCCAATCCCGACTTGCGCGACAACGAAAACGTTCCGCTGACTGAGGATGTGAACACCTACTTTGAGCGGGAAGTCCTGCCCCATGTTCCCAATGCGTGGATCGATGAATCTAAGAAAGATGATAAGGACGGGCAGGTCGGCATTGTGGGCTATGAGATTCCATTCAACCGCCACTTCTATGAATACAACCCACCGCGTTCGCTTGAAGCCATTGACGCCGATCTGGATGCCGTCACCGCTGAGATCATGGGGCTATTGCGGGAGGTGCATTCGTGAGCAACCGATACGCATCTTATTCAGGCTACAAGCCCTCTGAAACGGATTGGTTAGGCGACATCCCTCAGCGCTGGGAAACCATACGTTCAGGCTTCTTGTACCGAAGAGAGAAACGGGTTGGATTTGTTGAAGAAGAGTTGCTTTCTGTTGATCGCGATCATGGAGTGGTTCCGAAGAGCAGCAGAGATGATAACTTCAACAAGCCTTCGGATGACCTGTCACCTTACCAACTGGTCGAAAGAGGCGATCTTGTTTTGAATAAAATGAAGACATGGCAGGGATCGATTGCTGTCTCCGAACATCAGGGCATTGTGTCGCCAGCCTATTTCGTATACTCACCGGAAGCCTATGTCTCAGATCGTTGCCATTCGAAATACCTGCACTACCTGCTACGCTCACCTCTTTACATTAGCCAGTACCTTCGCAGTTCCAAAGGCATTCGAGTGAACCAATGGGATTTAGATCCCGACCTTTTCAAGCAGATAGAGGTGTTGCTTCCTCATATTTTCGAGCAACGCGCAATCGCATCGTTTCTGGATCGGGAGACGGGGAAGATCGACCGGATGATCGGGAAGCAGGAGCGGATGATCGAACTGCTCAAGGAAAAGCGACAGGCCGTCATCTCCCACGCCGTCACCAAAGGCCTTGATCCCAACGCCCCCATGAAGGATTCCGGCATCGAATGGCTCGGCGAGATTCCTGAACATTGGGATGTGCGAGCAATCTCTAAATCCACGACAAAGATCACCAATGGATACGTTGGGCCAACGAGAGGCATCCTTGTTGAAAGCGGAGTGCCCTATGTGCAAGCAACGCATATTAAGCGGGGCGTCGTTAACTTTGACGGCGCATATTTTGTTAATAAAGAGTGGAGTTATGCTCACTCTAAATCCATTTTGAAAAATGGTGATGTATTAATTGTTCAAACAGGTGCAGGGACAGGTGATGTCGGGTTGGTTTCAGAGAACGAAGTGGGATATAACTGTCACGCCTTAATTATTCTGACACCGAATAAGAAGGTTATTACCGGAGACTACTTAGCATCGACCCTGCAATCCCATTACGGATACTCCAAGCTCTATTCGATCCGCACGGGGGGAATGCACCCTCATCTCAATTGCGGTGAGGTTCAATTTGTAAAAACGCCAATACCACCAGTGCGCGAACAGCAGGAGATTATCCAATATGTGGAAAAGCAAACTGCAAGATTTGATCGTTTAACAGAAAAAGCAAAGCAGGCCATCGGGCTGATGAAGGAACGGCGCACCGCCCTCATCTCGGCAGCGGTCACGGGCAAGATTGATGTGAGGGAAGCAGTGACGTACGAAGCCGAAAAACCGCTCCTCATGGCGGCAGAAGAACCAGCACTATATGGGAGTGAGAATCTATGAATAACATTGATACAAAAGAGGTGGAATCGGACTTAGGGGAGCCAGTTCAACGACCTCTTTTTGAAGAAAACTATCTCATTCGTGAACTTGGATCGGTGGTCAAAAAACCGGATGTAGCCCTCACCGAACTGGTGGCAAATGCTTGGGATGCAGGGGCGACACGCGTCGATATTTTATTACCCGCCACAATCGATGACAATCTCGTTGTCGAGGATGATGGTGAAGGCATGACTCCCGATCAATTTCACAGTCGGTGGATGAAGCTTCGCTATAACCGTTTGAAGCATCAAGGCGACCGGGTGTCTTTTGCTAATCAGCAAACCCAGCAGCGAGTTGCCTATGGGCGCAACGGTATTGGGCGGCATGGACTATTGTGTTTCAACAACTCATATACGATTGAAACGGGTAGCGGAAGTGACGAGGCATGGCGTTACGAGGTTACTACCGAACACCAAGGGCTTCCCTTATATGCTTCAAAAGCTGAAAAGCTGGCGCAACCAAGAAAAGGAACCCGACTGACGGTCAGGGTGAATCGGAACTTCCCTCACGAATCCAAGATTAAGGAGATCATTGCTGCTCGATTTTTACACGACCCCCAGTTTGTGATTACCATCAACGGCGAAAGCATAAACCTTGAAGACCACGCTGGATTCATCGAGCGGAAAGATATTCTCGTATCAAATGACACATCCCTCGAAGTGTTGTTTTTTGATTCGACTAAGGCAGCGCGGCATACTCGACAGCAAGGGATTGCTTTTTGGGTTTCGGGGCGCTTGGTCGGGGAACCGTCATGGGTGTTGGGTGGTTGTCCAACCATTGATGGCAGAAGTCACTTTGCTAAGCGGTACACCTTTATTGTGAAATCAACTACAGCGGCTCAGCAGAACCTAATCAAGGAGGATTGGTCTGGATTTCACGACACTGAAGAAATTCAGGCTGTCTATGACAAGGTCGGGGATTATGTGAGCGATAAGTTCCGAGAGGTATCGGCCAAGAAGATCAAAGAGACATCGAGTGAGGTGCTGACCTCTAAGCGAACGGATATTCAACAGCTTCGCCCATCCAGCCAAATGGAAGTGAAGGAATTTGTTGATTCGATAACCGCCAAAGATCCGACAATTCGCAAGGAAGCATTGGCCGTTGCAGTTGATGCTGTGATTGAAATCGAGAAAAAGCGTGATGGAGGCGAGCTTCTTAAAAAGCTATCCACTCTCTCGGAAGAAGATATCGAGGGTCTAAACAGGGTACTCGACGAGTGGACAATCAAAGATGCCACCGTTGTGCTGGATGAAATCGACACACGGTTAAAAGTTGTCGAAGCAATTAAGAAGTTATCCGATGATCCCGAAGTGGACGAACTCCATACGCTACATCCTTTGATTACCCAAGCTCGCTGGGTTTTCGGCGCGGAATATGATACTGCGGAATATGCCTCTAATGTGTCACTTAAGAATGCAACCGCTAAGGTGCTGGGCGTTGACCCAACAGGGGGCGAATTTGTAAATCCGCGCAAACGCCCCGATCTGGTTTGCCTCAACGACTCCACTTACTCAGTGACCGCTTTAGAAGAAAGTAATTCTGATGGAATTTATGAGTTTAAAAAAATACTGCTCATCGAATTAAAGCGGGGTAGCTTTGAAATCGGTAGCGGTGAAATGAATCAGGCTGGTGACTACGTAGAGGCTTTCCTTGGGTCGGGCTATCTCGACGGCAGCTTCGAGATTCATGCGTTTGTTGTCGGAAGTAAGATCAGTCCTAAAATACAACGAGAACGGACAGCAGGGGCGCGAGGAACGATTAAGGCCATAACCTTTGGGCAAATTGTACGCACAGCAGAGCAGAGGCTCTTCCGCCTAAGAAATGTTCTTGGTGATCGATACGACTTTCGGTCAGGCATGGATATATTCAATGACCTGAACGACAGAAACGAACAGACACTGGATCTGAACATTTAAGCGTTGAGGGGTGAATATGTGGTGCTATGTAGATGAAAGCTGGCAGAAAAATGGCGATGAGCATCTGGGTGTACTTGCGGCCATTCTCGGGCCGGAAGCCGTGTTCGAGAGGCTGGATCGCCAACTATTCATCTTACGCCGAAAATACTATGGCGAAGAGCACGCACGCGACATGACCCGTGAACTGAAAGGGACGGCGCTGCTCTCCAACAACAGCTTCAAGATGCAAGAAATCCATGACTATTCTAAAAATCTGACAATCGTTCATGAGGTGTTTTCGTGGGTTGAGCTCCATGCTCCCGAATTGAAACTGATCAGCATTTCAGTATATGGAGACAAGAAACCCCCGTTACTTTCCACCGACCCCAAAAAGCTGGCCCGACCGTTCAAGGAGCTTTGCACCCGAATATTGGCAGGCACTCCCAAGGGCAAGCGATGCCAGCTCGTGTTCGACCAGCGAGTGAGCGCACAGGAGGGCATTGCCATTGCGGTGGTCAATTATTTGGCAGGGATGCAGGTTGACCACCATTTGAGGAAAAGCCCCTTGATGGGGGTGTCCAACACCATAGGCGGCTTGCAGTTGGCCGATTTGGCCGCCTATGTTCTGGGAAAATATAACTCTGGGGATGAACGGTTTCTCCGTTACTATAGAATGCTGAACAAGTTCCAACTTCACGCAAAGGTTAACAAGCGGGAGCTGCATGGGTTTGTCCGGTTGCAGTGGGATGGACAGGAAATCTATTCAGCCCGTAAAAACAGGCAAAAAAAATAGAGTTGGGGACTTCCGGGAAGGAAGTGTGTTGAAACCGGGCAGGTCTCACGCCAACTCATTAGTGCAATCTATATGATTGTTTTTGGATGTCAATTCAGGCGAGAAGAAAAATGAATAGAAAAAACGGCTTAAAAAATAGGGGCGTTCAGCGCATCCGTTTTGTTCACAAAAAATGAACACGCGGAAAAAATGAACATCGGAAGCTTCGATTTAGGGGAAATTTATGCAAGACGCACGCGAAAAAGTATTCCAACAGGACATCGTCAATTACCTCATTTCCAATGGTTGGAAACTTGGCGAGTCATCGGGCTATGACCAGAAGCACGCGCTCTACACGGAAGACCTTGTCGGCTACCTGAGTGAAACGCAGCCCGAGCAGTGGGAAAAGTTTAGCCGAATGCACGCCAATGGCGCAGAGGGTGGTTTGCTGCGTTCCGTAGCCCGTAAACTCGACAAAAAGGGCACACTCCACGTGCTGCGCAACACCATCAAGGATCGGGGCGTAAAGTTCCGCCTGTGCCAATTCAAACCCGACCACGATCTGAACCCCGAAACGATGGCGCGTTATGCAGCGAACCGTTTGCGCGTTGTGCCTGAGCTGAACTATTCGCCGAACGACTACACAGGACGCTTAGACCTTGCGCTGTTCGTGAATGGGATTCCCGTCGCCACCCTTGAGCTGAAATCGGAGTTTAAACAATCGGTTGATCGTGCAGTCTGGCAGTACAAAAACGACCGAAAGCCGAAAGACAGCAAAGGGAAGGCTGAGCCGCTGCTGACCTTTAAGCGGGGCGCATTGGTTCACTTTGCGGTAAGTCAGTACGAAGTGCAGATGACCACGAAGCTGGCGGGTAAGTCCACGTTCTTCCTGCCTTTCAATAAGGGCGGTGCGGATGGCAGCAAGGGCAACATCATTCCCCCCGAAGGCGGATACGCAACGAAGTATCTCTGGGAAGAGGTCTTTCAGCCCGACAACTGGCTGAAGATTCTGGGGCGTTTTATTCATCTTCAGGTTGAGCAGAAAGAAGATGCACGCGGCAGGAAATATATTCAGGAAACGATGATCTTTCCCCGCTATCATCAGTGGGATGTCGTCAACCGCCTGATCGACAGCGCACGGACTGAAGGCACGGGGCAGAAATATCTGGTGCAGCATAGTGCGGGCTCTGGGAAATCCAATTCGATTGCATGGACGGCGCATCAATTGGCGTCGCTTTATTCCAATGATCGGAAAGTTTTCAATTCGGTCATCGTGGTTACGGATCGGACGGTGCTGGACAGTCAGCTGCAGGAGACCATCTATCAGTTTGACCATGCCGAGGGCGTGGTGTGTCGTATCAATCGCGAGGAAGGCGAAGGCTCGAAGTCGGAACAGTTGGCGAGTGCGCTGGAGGCTGCAACGCCGATCATCATTGTAACGATTCAGACCTTTCCGTTTGTGCTGGAAGCGATCCGCGAACGGGCGACGCTGAAGGGGCGCAAATATGCGGTGATTGCTGACGAAGCCCACAGCTCCCAGAGCGGGCAGACAGCGCGGCGGTTGCGGGAAGTGCTGAATGCTGAACAGTGGGATGAGAACACCGAGGTGACCTCTGAAGATCTGCTGGCTGCGGCAATGGCTTCGCGGGGCAAGGCGGATAATCTGAGCTTCTTTGCATTCACAGCAACACCGAAGGCGAAGACGGTTGAACTGTTTGGCCGCTGCCCGAATCCTGACCTTCCGCCATCAGATGAAAATATCCCGCAAGCCTTTCACGTCTACACGATGCGGCAGGCGATTGAGGAAAAGTTTATTCTCGATGTGCTGAAGAACTATACGACCTACGACATGGCGTTGAGGTTGGCCCAGCAAACCCCCGAAGCGGATAGCGAGGTGGAGCGCAAACGGGCGGCGATCCGCATCGGCCAATGGCTGCGCCTGCATCCGACCAACATTTCCCGCAAGGTGGAAATCATTATTGAACCCTTCCGCGAATGCGTTGCGCCGTTGCTGAATGGCAAGGCGAAGGCGATGGTGGTGACGGGAAGCCGCAAGGAGGCGGTGCGCTATAAGCTGGCGTTCGATAAACACATTGCCGAGAAGGGATATAAAGGCGTTCAGGCAATGGTAGCCTTTTCGGGCGAAGTGAATGACCCAGAGTCCAGCCCCGAGCCTTTCAACGAGCGCAACATGAATCCCGGTCTC
>CAKZQV010000602.1 GCA_937141895.1 uncultured Verrucomicrobiota bacterium | reverse complement strand
CTCGGTATACGACCCGTCTTCGTTCGTGAGCAATGCACGGTTCTGATTACTGATGAAAAATCCGGGGGCAATGGCATTCACGCGGATTTTATCGCCATATTTCAACGCCATCTCTGTAGCCATCCAGCGCGTAAAGTTATCGATCGCCGCCTTAGCGTTGGAATAACCCAACACGCGGGTCAGCGCCTGGGGGGATGACATAGAGGAGAAATTCACCACCACACCGTGTCCCTGCTCTTTAAATACCTTGGCGAAGGTCATGGTCGGCATGACGGAACCCTTGAGGTTCAAGTCCAGCACTTTGGAATAGTCGCCGATGTTTACATCGAACACGTCCTGATCCGGACCGACCGTTGCGCCGGGCATGTTCCCGCCAGCGCCATTGATCAGCACGTCAATGCGTCCGCATTTCTCCATAATTTGATCACGCACGGTATTCAGTGCGTCCTGGTCCAATACATTGCAGGCAAAGCCGCAGCATTTTTCAGAAATCTTTTTCGCTTCCTCAACCGTTGCATCCACTTTGTCCTGAAAAAGGTCGAGGTAGACCACATAGGCCCCCTGCTCCTGAAGATAGTTTGCTGTACCGCCCGCCAGTACGCCAGCTGCACCCGTGATCGCGATTACTTTGTCCGAAATGTCAAATAGTTGCTTCATAGTCTCTCCTGATTTCCTCAAAGGTTTGAGATAGGAAAAGAACAAATTCCTCCACCGATTGGAAGAAGATTATTCCGAAGGTATTTCGTAGAGCATCATCCCGTTATAAAATGCGGGTTGTCCCTCGGTCACCAAACCAACCTGCGAATCCGGCCAAGATCCTTCAACCTCCGCCATCGGCCGGCCATTCAGCTCAACGATAACCCGATCTTTCAGCTTCACACACCGGAAGAAATAGCTGGATTCCACCTCAAGGGAAATAACGGTTTTCTGCGGACGCGACATGGTATCGGACTCGGACGTGCTGTCCCCAATCATTTCATTTGGTCCCAGCTCTTCACCGGGCGTGTAGATGCGGATAAAGCGGCCCGTGCGCTTATTAATGACAATCGCCCCTGAAGTGATGAAACCAAAACCAACAAAATTACCCTCCTGCTCACGGATTCGAATCGGGTTAAAAATGCCGGGCTTTTGCTCACGAGGCTTCGGTTCATCCGCATCATAAAACCGGCCATCGTCCCAAAGGTTCGGTCTTCGGCCCCGATCGAGTTTCGCGTATTTGACGACCATATCATCCGGCGGAATATAAAATTCCTGGCGCAAATGATCAAAGTCCCCTTCCAACCACCGGATATCGAGCCCGCTGATAATGGATTCCGAGCGCAGCTCATACACCCATGAGGTGACGTCGCGATACGATGTTGATTTATCATAGAGGTGTCGATGGATGACCTCCGTTTTCAGGCTTCGGACTATGGGGTTGATCTCCTTGCCTTTAAGTTTACCGGTAATCACCAGCTCACGCTGACGGGTATCGATCATCGCTTTGAGATAATTATCCGGATCTGTAAAGACGGGGAAGATCCCATACAGCCGCTCCTTGCCGTCCTCATATTCCTGAAGTTGGGCATTCACCGTAAATTCATACTGGCCCAGAAGATCGCCCTTAAACGCCCGCCCCGTTTCGGCATGTGTGCGCTGGAACAGCCCCAGATCTTTATCCATCTGCCACTCCCCACTCGGCGATGTGCCATTCACCGCACTGCCCCAGCCGGTGATCCATTCATCATATTCATCCCAGCCAACTGTGTAGGTTACACCGTCAAATTCCGCGGCCGAATTTCCGCAATACAGTCCTGGAACTCCCGGGCCGTTTATTTTTGTGATCAACGGTTTTTCAGGCAGCAGATCAATGCCGTTAAGCTCGACGCCAAAATAACCGCCGTTTTTCGTAATCCTCAACTGCTGCAACGGCGGAGCGGCCTCCGAAACCCCCGGCGGTTTTTCCAGCAGTTGGAAGGTCCGCGGAAGCTTAAACTTTTTCGGAAGAAGCTGCCCCGGCTCAATATGGTAGGACCAGATCTTTTTCGACGGATTGATGCTCACGATCAGATCAAATTCACCGTCACTCCAGGCCACGACCCCCACCTCGCCTTTCCCACTGTTTGGAAAACGGATGCCGGTTTCAAAGAGATAATTTTCGCGCGGTTTCTGCTTTAGATAAGCTTTGGCCTTCCCTTTCGCCTCACGCTGTCGAAGGGCCCCATCCACATCCGACCATTGCCCTTCAGCAACCGTCCACCGCT
>CAKZQV010000601.1 GCA_937141895.1 uncultured Verrucomicrobiota bacterium | reverse complement strand
AGCCGCAGCCGTCCATCCGGCATACGGTGGGGCTGCTGAAGCATTTCGCTTTTTCCCCCTCCGCTGGCGCCTTCATGCATGAAGGTAACCACATTGTCGTAGGGGGTGATGACCTGGACGGCAGAGCAGTGCGCGGTAACCCAGCCCTGCTGTTCTCCCAGCTCAATGAGTGCGCCGTAAACGCCTTTTTTTGCGCTGGGTCCGGGGTAGAGATTATAGGAGAAGATCTCATGAATATCGGACCGGTTATGCACAACGACCTGTTTTCCGTCAAAGTGGGTATGCCGGAACGGCGGAGCAACATAGATGATCAGCGAGGGATCAAACTCGCGGTCCAAGGTGTTTAGATCGACCACCCCCTGCAAAAGGCCTAAGCCGAATGCAAAGAATCCGGCGTTGGCCGGACAGATAGCCACTGCATCGCCCGCCAGGCCGGACTGGCCCATTTCGAAAGCGAACACCGCGAGGTCCTGATTTTCCAGCCATTCGAACGTTTCTTCTTTCAGGGCATCGAAGGGTACATCGAAACGGTCTGTAAACCGGGTTTTATCGGTGTCCTTATCATCCGCAACCAGCATGCAGTCCGGATCGCGCCGCCTCATATACGTCTCTCGGTAATTGGCACTGAGTCCGTTTTTAATGCGGACAACATCCACCTCATCAATATGGCGTCCGTCTGGCAGATCGTAGCTGACCGTCTGGGTTTGGTTTTCCATGCCGCCGCAGGCAAGCGCTTCGAGTTCTTCGATCGTGGATGCGCACGATGCCGACCGGGCGTTGTTCAGCGTTGTTTTAACGTGATCAGGGAGCATTAATTTTTCTATGTATTCTTTGTGATTCATCAGATCTAAAAATCCTTATCTTTTATCGTTCCAAGCTTCCGAGTTATGCGTTTCGATTTTATTCTACGCGTTCATCGGCTCTTTGGGTTTCCATGCTCATTTCTTCGCGATATGCGGCGAGTTTTTTCCGAAGTTCCGGGTCGATGAGCGAGAGAATTTCGATGGCGAGCAATCCTGAGTTTTTAGCGCCGGCCTTGCCGATAGCCACGGTGGCAACGGGTACACCGCCCGGCATTTGAACCATGGACAGCAGGGAGTCAAGTCCGCCTAGGTCGGACGTGGTAATCGGAACGCCGATTACGGGAGTCAGCGTCATGGCGGCAATCACGCCGGCCAGGTGCGCGGCCTTGCCGGCGGCGGCAATCACGAGTTTAACGCCGCGTTCTTCAAGACCGAGTGCATATTGACGAGCCCGTTCCGGCGTTCGGTGCGCGGAAATCACGCGAATCTCGTGAGGAATGCCGAACCGCGTTAGAACAGCCTGGGCTTCCTGCATAATATTAAGATCGGATTCGCTTCCCATAACGATAGACACAAGGCAGGGGTTCTTTTCCATTTTTCTTCCTTTTTAGTTTAAAGTTATTTGCGTGTTAACGATGCTTGGGCGGAAAGCCAAGAGCGAAGATTCAGGCACAAAAAAAGGCCGCAATGCATATATCTTATGCACTGCGGCCTATCTTCCGCCGATCCGCTTATAGATCCTCGGTCAATCCACCGTATATCGTAAATCGGGGCGAAATGTAGCGAGCGAACCGAATCGAGTCAAGGCGTTTTATCCAAGGGATGTTGCGTGGTGAAAATAATCACTCGTTCTCCTATTGTGGTGCTGATATCGGTATGCAGGCTGACAATTTTCTGACCCGTAATGGATTCGAGCGCGGCGTCAAGTAAGGGACGGCCTTTTTCTATCAGTTCAATACGAACATCTTTAATCAGCTTTCTTCCGCGGTCGGAATCCCCTGCATTAGCCAGCTGCAGTTCTGCTTTGGTCAGCACGCCCTTTAGCCGGACAATAATCATCGTATCAATGATGAAGGTTTGGGTTTCCGTGGGCCCGCGGCCCATAAACTCGAGTTCGAATTTGATGACCGCATCGCTGATTTCTTGTTCCATTTTGGTTTTAGTTTTTGCCATACATTATTTCCTGTTGTGTTCATTCCATGGTCTATTTCGAGTGAGTGACTTGCAAACAAATTTAGGAATGACCTGTTTTTCTCCGTTTTTATGGCCGCTTGGCCCTGTTAAATAGGAGGTTGACGCAACCGGTTAAGCTCCATACACTACGCGCTCATTTTCTAGAAAACTCCCTCGCGGGAGTAGGTTGTCGGTTTTCGGTGAGTGATTTTTTCGAACGAACTCCGGTGACGCTATATAAGATAATTAAAAACGAAACGGAGTTTCTTTCATGAGCGAAGAAAAAGCAACCAGCACGACACATGCACTTATTTTCGAGCTGGAGTATGTTGCAGCCAAAACGCGCAAAGTTGAATTTGAATCGATCAAGAGTGCCTGCAACACCAAAGGAGTTGAGCTAACTCAGATTGCTTATTCACGTTCCGGTATGTCTCCGTTGCACCGTGCGGCAATCACCGATGTATTGAAAGCAGCCGGAAAAAAAGCCGATGCCATCGAGAAAGCGGTTACTGAAGTAAATAAAGCCGTCACGAACTACTGTGCGAACGAAGCCGAACTTGATGCAGGTCTTGCCAAGTTGATCAAAGCGACCATGGCTCGCGGCATCCCCGCGGTTGCCTTCACCGCATTGCCGGAATCAGATGCTAAAGCACTGATGGCTCGTCTGGGTCTGGATGCACTCGGCGTTGAACTGCTGATTCCTGAAGAAGTGAAAGATTCATTTCCGCGTGCTGACGACTGGCTGAAAATGCTGAAACAGTGCGGAAAAGAAAACAGCACCCTCGTTGCGGTGGTTTCATCCCAGGTTGCATGCAAAGGCGCCCTGACGGCCGGCGCGGCCTGCATTGCGGTTCCTGACGAATTTACCTGTTTCCAGGATTTCGGCGGCGCGAAGATGGTGCTGGACTCGCTGTCCGATGAAAAACCGGATGCGATCCTCGACCTTACACTTCGCATGTAAGTGAAAGTTTTGAGCTTTGAGGCGTTCCAATCATTGGAACGCCTTTTTTTTGAATAGGGAGAAAAACGATGTCGAAAAATTCCGAGGCGATTGAGCGATTGTTGGATGTGATGCGGAAACTACGCGCGCCGGACGGGTGTCCGTGGGACCGTGAGCAGACGCATGAATCGATTAAGGGCGATTTGATTGAAGAGGCCTACGAGGTGCTCGATGCCATCGAATCCGGCGATTCCTCGGTTTTGGAGGAAGAACTTGGCGACCTTTTACTTCAGGTGGTGTTTCATTCCCAGATTGCAGTGGAGGAGGGGGCGTTTGAATTCCATCAGGTGGCCAACGGTATTTCCGAAAAGCTGATCCGTCGGCACCCGCATGTTTTCGGGGAGGTTACGGTTGCTGATTCCGGTGAAGTGCTGCAGAACTGGGATGCGATCAAAAAGCAGGAAAAACGGGATGCAGATGAAAAGGTCTCGATTGTTTCCGGTATACCCAAGCATCTGCCGGCGTTGCAGAAAGCGCATCAGGTACAAAAGCGTGCGGCCCGGGCGGGATTTGACTGGGAAAAAATCGAGGATGTATTCGATAAACTGCACGAAGAAATTGATGAGTTGAAGGAAGCCATTGCGGAAGAAAATGAAGATGAAATCCGCGCGGAACTCGGGGATCTGCTATTTTCCGTGGTGAATGTCAGTCGGTATCTGGGCCATAATCCGGAAGAGGTGCTGCGGCACAATATTGATAAATTTGTGGGGCGTTTCCAATATGTGGAAGATCGGGTGCATGAAAATGAGAAAGATTTTCCTGATTTCACGCTGAAACAGCTGGACGAATTCTGGGATGAGGCCAAAGCGAATACCCTCTGATCTGCCCTGATATTGTGGTGCCATACTAGAATTGGATCTAAATAGTACCAATTTCGTTAATAAAGGCTTGCGCGCTTACATCCGTCTGATACCTTACGAGCCAATTAAGACCATTTCGGTCTCCTATTTGAGGTTTGTCAGTATGTTAAGAATCACCAAAATTACGGACTATGGGTTCATTTTGTTGGCCCATATGGCAAAGCAGGACAAGGATGAGTTGCACAATGCAAAAGATCTTGCAGCCGCAATCGGCATTCCTTTGCCCACCGTGAGTAAAGTACTCAAGATTCTGACGCAAGGCGGCATTCTTCAATCACACCAAGGCAGTAAAGGCGGCTATTCGCTTTCAAAAACCGCTGAGGAAATTACGGCAGCGGAAATTATCGAAGCGATCGAAGGGCCCGTGGCCATCACGGATTGCTCCAGTGCCAATGGGTGTGAACGTAACTGCCCGATCAGTCCGAGCTGGCAACAGGTTAACGGTGCTGTAATCGGGGCACTTCAGGGCCTGACGCTGGCTAATATGGCCGCAACTGAAGGCCCGTAAGATCTTTCACCACCAACTTCTTATTTAGACGGAATTTCAAATAGTACAAATTTAGGACGATATGAAAATTGAAGATAAAAAATCATTCGATGAGATGACCGATAAGGAATACAAATACGGTTTTGTAACTGATATTGAATCCGACAGTCTGCCACCGGGATTAAACGAAGAAATCGTACGTGCCATTTCAAAGCGTAAAAATGAGCCGGAATGGCTTATGGAATTCAGGCTGAAAGCTTACAGGCATTGGCTGACGCTGGAAGAACCCAAGTGGGCGAAAGTGGAATTTCCTCCCGTCGATTATCAGGCGCTGAGTTATTATTCTGCACCCAAACAAAAAATAGATGCCCCAAAGAGTTTGGACGAAGTGGATCCTGAGCTGCTAGCAACGTATGAAAAACTCGGAATTCCTCTTGGCGAACAGGAAGTGTTGGCCGGCGTTGCCACGGTTGCTGTTGATGCGGTCTTCGACTCCGTTTCGGTGGCTACCACGTTCAAGAAAAACCTGGAGGAGATGGGCATTATTTTCGGATCATTTTCGGAAGCGGTTGAAAACCACCCCGAACTGGTTAAAAAATATCTAGGCACCGTGGTGCCCTATAAAGACAACTACTATGCGACGCTGAACTCGGCGGTCTTTTCCGACGGCTCATTTTGCTACATCCCGAAAGGGGTAAAATGTCCAATGGAACTTTCCACGTATTTCCGCATCAATGCAGCCAATACCGGCCAATTTGAGCGGACGCTGCTTATTGCGGATGAAGATGCAAAAGTAAGCTATCTCGAAGGGTGTACGGCACCGCAACGCGATGAAAATCAGTTACATGCCGCGGTGGTTGAACTGGTGGCTCATGAAAATGCGCAGATTAAATATTCCACCGTGCAGAACTGGTATCCTGGCGATAAAGATGGCAAGGGCGGCATCTATAACTTTGTGACCAAGCGCGGTCATTGCCGTGGGGACAATTCCAAGATTTCATGGACGCAGGTGGAAACCGGCTCCGCGATTACCTGGAAATACCCGAGCTGCATCCTCAAGGGTGATAATTCCGTGGGTGAGTTTTATTCGGTGGCGGTGACCAACAACATGCAACAGGCCGATACCGGAACCAAAATGATTCATGTCGGTAAAAATACCAAGAGCACGATCATCTCAAAGGGGATCTCGGCCGGCCAAGCGCAGAACAGCTACCGCGGCCTCGTTCGTATCCAGCCCACCGCAGAAAATGCGCGGAATTTTTCGCAGTGCGATTCCATGCTGATCGGAGATCAGTGCGGCGCGCATACCTTCCCGTACATCGAGGTTAATAATCCTTCCGCTCAGGTGGAGCACGAAGCCACGACCACCAAAATCGGGGAAGACCAGATTTTCTACTGTAACCAGCGCGGCCTCGATACCGAGGAAGCGGTAAGCATGATTGTAAACGGATTCTGCAAAGAAGTATTCCGGGAACTGCCGATGGAATTTGCGGTTGAAGCACAGAAACTTTTGGGCATCAGTCTCGAAGGTTCAGTAGGCTGATTTAAAATTTAATACGGAGATAACGAACCAATGCCACTACTTGAAATTAAAGACCTGCACGCAAGTGTTGCCGATAAGCCGATTATTAAAGGGCTCAACCTGACCATCAACCCCGGGGAAGTTCACGCCATTATGGGGCCGAACGGTGCTGGAAAAAGTACGCTTTCCAATGTGCTTGCCGGCAACGAGGCCTATGAAAAAACCAGCGGTCAGATCCTGCTCGACGGCGTAGACGTGGATGATATGGCCCCGCATGAGCGTGCCTGCGCCGGTATGTTCTTGGCGTTCCAATATCCGGTGGAAATTCCCGGCATCAGCAATATGTATTTCCTGAAAGCAGCGGTTAATGCCGTGCGCGAAGCACAGGGCAAGGATCAGCTCGATGCCATGGACTTCCTCGATCTGGTGGAAGACAAAAAGAAGATGGTCAAAATTCGCGGCGATCTCCTGGAGCGTGAGGTGAACTCCGGATTCTCCG
>CAKZQV010000600.1 GCA_937141895.1 uncultured Verrucomicrobiota bacterium | reverse complement strand
TGCCGCGTGGGATAACGTGAACCCAGCGCCCGCGCCGGAAGGTGAACTTACATCGCAGCTGTGCCAGCCGATCCGCGTCGTGAAGGTGACGAAGCCGAAGAAGGTGGGGCCGGGAGGCCGAGGCAAGTTTCTGGTCGATACCGGAACGAATATGGCGGGGTGGATTCGCGTGAAGGTAAACGCGCAAAAGGGAACACCCATCACGATTTATTACGGCGAGGATTCCGATCCGCTGACGCATGGTCAGCCGGGTGGTTATCAGCAGAATGGCTATGTGGCCAAAGGTGAGCCGGGCGAAGTGATGGAGTGTCATTTTTCGTATCATGGTTTCCGCTATGCCATGATCAAAGGCCATAAAAATACACTGACGGTCGATGATGTTGAGGTGTGTCAGGTGAATACGGATGTGCCCAATGCGGCGGCGTTCGAAACCTCAGACCCGATGCTGAACCGGCTTCATACGATCTGCCGTAGATCAATGGAATCTAACTTGCACAGTTTGCCGACGGATTGTCCGCATCGGGAGAAAAACGGATGGATGGGCGATGCGACTACCGGCATGGAATATGGAATGGCGAATTATGATTTAGCGGCGCTGATGACCAAATATGTTGGCGATATGCTCGACACGCAGGATTCAGAAGGGCGTATGAGCTCCATTGCGCCGAGCAATACCAGACCCCAAGGCAAGGGGCGTTCACCGTTGTGGGCTTCGGCCTGTATTCATGTGCCGTGGTACATGTATAATGCCTATGGAGATACCCGAATTTTTGACCAGAACTGGGACAAGTTGAAGCTGTTTACCCAAGGGGTTTGGAAACACGGTCAGGTAGAGGGCAAGCCGGGGATTATTCGCGATGTCTATGGCGACTGGGTCTCTCCGCATAAAAAGAAACCTGAAGTTAATGAGGGTGGCGAAGTCTATTCGACGATGAATTTTTTCCTCGTGCTGAAGCGTATGGCCCACATGGCGGACGTTCTCGGTAAAGAGGCCGATGCCAAAGCCTTTAATGAACAGGCTTCAACAGTTCGCGACGCTATTTATACCTATTTATTCGATGCGAAAGAAACGATGTTTACGGGTTTGACTAAAACCGATTATCGACAGGGACCGAACGCGCTGGCCTTGCAGTATCGCATCGCAAAACCGGAGCATCAGAAACCCGTGCTGGATCGCCTGCTGAAAAATATTTCTGAAGATCGGGAAAACCACGTCTATGGCGGAATCTTTACCGCGCAGGCCGCGTGGGAGCTGATGCCGAAAACCGGGAATATGGATCTGGCGTACGATGTGTTGTCGAACGACACCTATCCGGGCTATGGGTTCATGCTTAAAAACGGTGCCACCACGGTTTGGGAACGCTGGACGGATGGCGACTCGCACATTCATCATTTTCTTGGATTTATTGATAATCTGCTGACGCGCCATGTCGCGGGGATTCGCCATGATCTGGCCGCACCGGGGTACAAAAATATCATCTTTGAACCCAAGTTTATCGATGCGGTC
>CAKZQV010000599.1 GCA_937141895.1 uncultured Verrucomicrobiota bacterium | reverse complement strand
AAGCCATATGAGACTACAGTTCCGTAGGCCTGTCCCGGGTATTTATCCCCTACCGCTGAAAGTGTGCGGTTATATCCCGCATACAAATCCTCGCTGCTTTCATATTTGATTCCAACCACAACCTGATCATTCACCTGATATGAACCTTCAAGATTATAAGCCGCCGGCGTATATTCTTCGCCACCCAGCTTGTAGGCATCGAGTGCAGAGGCAAACTCGGCGTATATGGTAAACCGCCCCAGATAAAGATTCAGATAAGCTCCCGCTCCGCCGACTTTTTCATAGCCCGGCTGATCCGAGATCAGGCCTCCGACCGAACCGTAGTTATAGGTTTCCATCATATCGGACAACCAATAGGCCCCACACTGAACAGGGTCAGCCGGTGTGAATGCAACGGAAGCAAACCCATCGGAAACCGTCGTATCTCCGTCCAGTATTCCCGCTTTCGTATCGCCCTTAAACGCACCGACGTTCGCATCAACCCAGGAATTGCCGTAGCCGATCATGGCGGCCGTCTGATTCATTTCCATCAGCTCCAGCGTGAGCGGATCCGAAATAAAGGCCGATTCAAAACTGCCGACCGGTTGCCAGAAACGGCCGATCACGAGATAATATGGAATCGATTCAGAGGCCCCAAGCGTGATGAAGCCCTCATCCACATTATCGTCCTCCCGGGAATCCTCTTCCCAAAGCAGGCCGAGATTACCGCGCAGCCAATCGGTGAGCGCTGCCTCCAGTCTAAACTCCATCGTCGCAAGGATAATATCACTCTCTGATTCGCCGCCTACCTTGGCATAGCCCCCTTCGGCTTCGACCAATAAGCCCCACTCGAAGGTTTCAACGGCCCGAGCAGCCATAGCACCGCCCTGCTCCGCAACTTCTTCCTGCTGAGCAAATCCATTCAAACTGACCGCAGTCACTGCGGCGGTCAGCATTAACTTTCCCTTAGTCATTTCGCTATCCTTAATAGGTGTGTTTCCAATCATTGGAAACCGACACTCACCCATGGGGTTTAACCTCTATCCCAGACGCACTCCGACATCCATTAAGCCTTCAAACTCTCTAATGAACTATCCACCACGTAGCGGTACTGCTTCCCGCATTTAATCACAACTTCCTTCTGTCCCCGCTTCAGGATCTTGAAGTCGATGGACATCTCGCCGTATCCATCATGCTCAATCAGCATGTTGTACAGCACCTCAATCCGTTGCTTAACCTGTTCGTGGCGATCCGCCATTTTGTTAGTCCCTGCTAAAAAATTCCGGTTAATGTAAATGCTGTCCTAAATAGGTCAAATCTATTCAGCACTTTTTTAGGCAAGCCTAAGTATTGGCCCGCAAGCGCCTATTTAGTACCTTATTTAGATTCCGTCTCAACAACAAACTGCGTTTATTCGTCCATACAAACCAGACGCGGAACCATCAGCAACGGCAGCAGGAAATAAAAAAGTTCATGGCCAAATTCCGGAGTGCAATAGGGTGGGGTTGCAATGCGTGGCTCTTTACGGGCAAAGGCCGCGTTTCCCGACCGCAGATTGTGAGCCCGTTGCCGGCATAGAGGCTCGCTACCGATCCATAAAAGGAAATCCCCAAAGTTGGAACAGCTCACCGGCCTTCAACAAAACCAGCACGATCCCGGTATTACCCAGCCATCCGGGGTAAAACAGATCGACTCTTGACATGAATCGGGCTCTTCTACACCTTATCTGCCACAATATGTATCCAAGCGAATCGCGCTGGTGGCGGGTTTCCGGTCGACTGAACAGGAATTTCCTTCAACTCAAACATAGGTAAGCGTTAGATATGAAAATTAAATTATTGAGTATAGCACTCACACTCTTGTGTGCCTTACAACCGGCACAAGCGACCAAACAACTCCGTTACACCATCAATGAATCGTGGAAATTCATTAAAGACAACAACATCGAGAATGTGGGCGCTTTTTTATCACAATCAGATCGCGCGGAACGGGTGGATATCCCTCACACCTGGAACGATAAAGATGTGGTCGATGAAGGAAAAGGCTTCTACCGAGGGGCCGGATGGTATGCCAAAAACGTGCGTATTCCTTCCCGTTATCAAGACAAGCAAGTGTTCCTGTATTTCGAAGGCGTATCTACCGCAGCCGAGATCTACATCAATGAGAAACTCGTGCGCACCCACGTAGGCGGTTACACCCGTTTTGTGGTACCGGTTACACCGCACATTACATTTGATAAAAAATCTGAGTTTACCACCTTCAATGTGGTGGTCAAAGCGGACAACTCCTTCAACGACGACTGGCCCACCCTGCATGCTGACTTTACCTTCTTTGGCGGCATGTACCGGGATGTGAGCCTGGTCGTGACCGAAAAGGTTCACTTTAATCTCGAAGATTTTGCCGCCAATGGCGTGTTTATCACCACACCGAACGTTTCGGCGGAAAGCGGCGAGGTCAACCTTAGACTACGCATAAAAAATGATGAAGCGCAGACCAAAAAAGTGAAGGTACTGGCCCGGGTATATGGCCCGGATCAGGCATTGGTTACGGAAAAAGGGAAGCTCATTCCGCTTAAGGCCGGCGTCTCCAATGATTTTGATCTGAAACTTGATCCGGTAACGAATCCGCAGTTGTGGAGCCCGGATACACCGAACCTTTACCGCGTGGTGTGCGAAATCTTTGATGCCAAAACGGGCGATAAGCTGGACCAATCCGTTAACCCGCTCGGCTTCCGGTGGTTTAGTTTTGATGTGGAAAAAGGATTTTTCCTAAATGGGGAGCCCCTGAAACTGATTGGCACCAACCGTCATCAGGATTTTTACAACATCGGCAATGCACTGCCTGATCATATTCACGTCGAAGATATCAAAAAGATGAAGGAGATGGGCAGTAACTTCCTCCGCATTGCGCATTATCCACAGGATGCTGCCATTCTGGAGATGTGCGACCGCCTGGGCATTCTCACCACAGTAGAAACGCCGATCGTAGATACCGTGACCGAATCTGCGGGCTTTGCCAAAAACTGCATGAGTGCACAAAAGGAAATGATTCGCCAGAACTACAACCACCCCAGCCTGATCATCTGGGCCTACATGAACGAAGTGCTTTTACGTCCTAAATACGAAAAAAACAAAGAAAAGTACGAGAAATATGCCAAATTCATCGCTGATTTAGCACAGCAACTCGAAGACCTCACCCGTGCAGAAGATCCGTATCGGTACACCATGATCCCGAACCACGGCGGTCTGGAGCGTTATAAGAATGCCGGTTTATGCGACATCCCCATGATTGTGGGATGGAACATCTACGATGGATGGTATGGACGCGGTTACGAAAACCTTCGTCCTAAACTGGAAAAGTACCATCATGAGGTGCGCAAACCGATGATCATTACCGAGTACGGCGCGGGGGCTGATCCGCGTTTACACACGCTTACCCCGACTCGGTTTGACTTTACGCAGGAGTATGCGGTGGAATACCACAACCACTACCTGAATTATTTCAAAAAGACTCCTTGGATCGCAGGTGCAAATGTCTGGAACTATGCCGACTTCAGCTCAGAGGGTCGCTCCGATGCGGTACAGAGCATCAATAACAAAGGTCTGATCGGAATCGATCGCACTCCGAAAAATGTCTTTTATTACTATCAGGCGGCCTTGCTGAAAGAACCGTTTGTGGGCATTGCAGCCAAAACATGGAAACAACGTTCATACGTGGAAGATAGTGCCGGGGAAGGCATTTCCACCATGGCGGTTGATGTCTTCTCCAATCAGGACGAGATCGAACTGTTCCTGAATGGAAAAAGCCTGGGCACGAAAAAGATGGATAGCATTTGGGTGCAGTGGGACGTTCCATTTGTGGATGGCATCAACCGGCTCCGCGCAGTCAATACAACCACGGACTATTGCGAGGACTTCACCGAAGTACGCGTGAATGTATTGCCACTCGACCTGAAAAAGAACTTCCCGGCCGGAGGCCTGTCGATCAACGTGGGCGACCAGCGCTTCTTCTACGACGATCAGTTTGATCATGCGTGGATGTTCAACAAGGACTATGCCGAAGGTTCCTGGGGGAGTATTGGAGGAAAGCCATATGTCCGCCCGGCCAAACGCGTGCAACAGCCTTACGGAACGAAAGCACCGATTAACGGCACCTTCAAAGATCCCATCTACCAAACGCAGCTGGTCGGCATTGAGCAGTTTAAACTGCACGTTCCCGCCGGTGTGTATGAGGTCAAACTGCACTTTGCGGAACTGGAAGGCTCAAAAGCCAAACATCTTCCGTATGATTTAGCCGATGAAGATGAATCGATAAAGGGTGTAGTCAACCGCACGTTCTCGGTGGTCATCAATGAGCAGCCCGTCATCGAAAAACTCGACCTCATCGGGCAGTATGGTGAATATCAGGCCGTAAAGATCAAAGCGGAAGTGACCGTCGGAAAAGAAGGCCAGATCGTCGTTGATTTCAAAAAACTGGTCGGCGAACCCGTGCTAAACGCGATCGAAGTGCATAAAAAACTGTAGTCGATGGCCTTTGAGCCCCCACAGCTGTCCATGTTGATTAAATCATGGGCAGCAGCGGGCCGCCGGTTCCACACCGAACCCGCCGCTACAGCCCAGCTCAATGTACCCGTGCTTCTAAATCTGCACTTTATGGGCATAGTGATGCAGGCAATAAAAAATCCCTAACTCGCTAAGAGTCAGGGATTCAAAATGGAGCCGGCGGTCAGAGTCGAACTGACGACCAACGGATTACAAATCCTATTTTCAAAATATATAATACCGCTCTATTATTGGCTATACCAAAACATTAGATATTGCTAATGCAACCAACTTGCAACGATGTATTGACCTCTAATGCCGTTATTGTATCCTCTATTTATGAAGAAAAAATCAAGTAAGAGCAACATACTGGAACATGCGCACGGCTTTGCAATTCGTAAATTGAAGAAATACGGGCGAACCATGTACCAATCCGATCTGGGTAGAAAATCCGGCACTCACATTCGCCGCGAATTCCACACACTGGCAGAAGCCCGAAACTTTAATCGACAGGCAAAACTCGAAAGAGACAGGGTAGGAATCGAAGCTCTCAATTTCTCAGAACAACAGAAAGACGATGCCACTCAAGCATTAGCACTGCTAAAGGACTACAATACCAATCTACGAAAAGCCGCAAAGTTTTACATTAAACATCATCGCAAAGTGACAAAGAACAACGATTTTTCCGGATTGATCGAACGTTACTTAAAACTTCAAAAACAGCGTCTAGCCACTGGCGACATAAGACCAGACTATTTTCGCGATATAAAAGCGCGGCTCACCCCGTATTCCGAATACTTCAGCGGACAAGCCATCGAATCT
The DNA here is from genome assembly GCA_937141895.1 of uncultured Verrucomicrobiota bacterium. Lineage (GTDB taxonomy): Bacteria > Verrucomicrobiota > Kiritimatiellia > Kiritimatiellales > Pontiellaceae > Pontiella. Next base: position 9,225 of record CAKZQV010000599.1, on the reverse strand, counting down.
ATAGAGGCTACCGACCTTGATGCATTCATGAATGAACTCAGCTTTAAGGGGACAAACCGAAAAAACTACATCCGCAACCTTAACGCTTTTTACAATTGGGTAATTAAGCAGGGACTACCAATAGGAAATCCCATTCCCAGTTTGGAACCGGTCAAGACGATCAAGAAAACCCCTGAAATATATCTACCCGAACAGGTCAGTGAGTTGTTTGCTGAAGCGTTAAGTTCACACCCCAAGCTCATCCCTTTTTTCTCTATGGCATTTTGGGGCGGAATCCGTCCCGAAGAGATTAAACGTCTCACCTGGGCAGACGTTGATTTCGAGAATGGTGAAATACATATTAAACCTGAAGACTCGAAAACCCATTCAGGCCGATACGTACACATCTCTCCAAATTTTAACGCATGGCTACATGCTACCCCTATAGGTGATGGTCTCATTTTCCCTTATTCCCAATCCAGTCTAACCAGATGGAGAAAAGAAGTTCACGAAGCTACAGGAATAAAGGCAATTAATGATGGCGCACGTCATACATTTGCAACCTTTCATTATGCCCTTCATGGTCTTGATGACACGATGCAGGAACTTGGTCACACGGATTCCAAAATGTTGTTCACTCACTATCGAGGGTTAATCAAAAACCGGAAAACACAGGCTGAAAATTTCTTTGCAATTAATCCGCAATCCAACACAGTAATAATAAGTGAAACAGCTTAAAAGACCCTCTTTGCTCTGCCGTATGTAAGATAGTTTTCTGCAATCAGGTATTGACTGGGAAACGTTTCATGATAGTGCGTGTGCGCACGCGTCCACTTATAAAGCACCCCCAATCCGATTATTCGATTTTTTAGATCCTATAATTTGTCACCGGATAATCTTTCTAATCTTATAATTTGCAAGCACTTATGCCATATTTTTGTTTGACATTTTCGGCTTCATTTGTATAATGGAGCGCATAGTCACAACGGTAGAGTTGAGTACTGATTGTGATACCACCCTCCCTTATCGGACATAGTGTCTGATATGGGATTTTTTATGAAATAATTAACCAGAAAGGTAAATACTTACAGCAGAGGGCAACTAGGTCACCTGCCAGAAATATGAACCAATAAATTAAGGAGATAAAATTATGCAAAGTAAGTTTAAACCAATTAATAAAAAGGAGATTGATAAGAAGCTCACAGCAATACAGGTAAGTGAGCTAATGGCTGTATCAGTAAGAACTGTCCGTCAGTGGACAGCACAGGGGTTATTGCCTTGTTATCACCTCTCAGAGCGTTGCAAACGGTATTCTATGGAAGACGTGGTTGCCTTCATGGAAGAAAGCAAGGTTGCTTAAAAATGATCAATATTAATCGGCTACTCAAAGAGGATGGCGAAACTCCGAAATATATCAGCACTCAGGAAGCTCTGGATCAATTTGATGAATTTTCAGAATTTGATTTAAGCAGGTGGGCTTTAGATCAATATCTGAACGTAAAATATGATGAAAATGGAAACCCCCTTTGGAATGTGAGCGAATTATATTCAATGGCAGATAGAGGAATGCCTTTTGTATCATCGGACTGGATAACTTCTTCAATGGCGGAGGAACGCTTCGGACTTGGATTTGGAGTGCTGAAACGTCTTGCCCGTAAAAAATGTGTGAGTCCACGGCGTGTCGGCAAGGGGGAATGGCTGTGGAATACTCGACAGTTGCATGATTTTTTGAACGAAATTCCAGACGTAAGCGAGGTGTTATAATGAAACAGCTTACTAAAGGAGTTTATGCAGACGGTGACGATTGTTGGGCAACTGCACCGGTCTTGGTTGCTCATTTCAGAATCGAGTGGTTTACGTTTATCAAGTGGGTCTTTAAGAAATATGATGACGAACCCGCGATTAACTATCGACTGCATTATGACTCAAATGAAAAAAGATGGGTCTTATTATTTAGCGAGACTAACACAAGGTTTCTGTGGTTGGATGAAAACTCATATGCATCACGTGAGCTATTTCAGAAGAACTACTTTCGGGATATGTTTTTGCACAATGAACATCCTATTTTACTCCATCAGGTTAAAGGATGTCATAGGCAATTAGACGGGAGTTCATACTTCTTATGGGATCAAGAATACATCGTTGGACTATATGAACTGGGCAAGATTTAACGGGAAGAGGTTCGGGCTTTGCCCGGATGCGTAGCGCGCATCCCTCTTCAAAGGAGCAAAGATGGATGACAGATTTACAAAACCGATGTTCAACGAGCTTAAGAAGGGCTACCGAGATCCTGCACAGATCCCATATATAAAGCATAGTGATATAGACATTCAGAAACGCTTAAAAGGGAAAGTTGGGAAACGGTTTAGGCAACATCTTAAGCCTGACATTGAAAAGATATGGAAACACAAAACCTCTATTCCATCGTCGATTCGATTTAGTGAAATTTTAATATCTCATTTTGTAGATGGATATAATCTTAACCAGAATGATCCACATGGTCTTGAACTAGCTCTTGATGAGAAAGCTACTCATTCAATCCAAGCCAAGGGAACGGTTGGCATTACTGACGGACAGGTTAAGCGTGTTGTGAACTGGCTTGAAGAGCAAGAATATATTAAATTCTACAAAGCCTTTCAGGAGCATGATCTTGATAAAGACACATGGACTCACCACCGATCCACCGTCTTGGTTGCAACTGAAAAGCTATACACTCTTTTGTTTGAAGATCCTCAGGTTAAGACCTGCACGGGGTGTAACAAGGAACAGGCTCTAAAGGATTTTTCCAAACAGCACAATGGTTACGAACCCAAATGTAAAACTTGTAGAGCCAAGGCAAAAAGAGAATCAAGACAGAGACGGCAAAAAGGTGTCCCGCAAAAACAAGAATAACCCCCTAAAAACCCCATTCGATTGCTCGGCAATAATCATCACCCATTTGCAAAAATGCGGGACATGCTTCATCGATATTTACTGAGAAATTTAATAATAAAAGCGACTGGAATTCGATTTTGACGTCAAACACATTAAATATAATAATAGGTTGGTATTTTTTACAGGGTGAGCTTTGCTCACACTACTATAAGTTATAGTTTTGATAAATATATTATCTTGGCAATCGAGGATAAACATACCTTACGTTTAAGAATCATTATCTTCTAGTGTTTGTAAGGTAAAGACTACGCACTCGTTTAAAACCTGCAAAATAGACCACATATTTTGTAACTTCTGCATCGAATTTGATCTAAAACGCATGATCTTGAAAATATTCGGTTATAAATCACCAATAATACGGCGTTAATCAGAGATATTCCCCAGACTATACTGCCGTCCTAACAATTCTTTTTAAACGTACAGAATGCCACCGTAAAGGTGCTGTAACTTTATGTGACCATCAGGGCGAATATATCATTAACAAATCAATGAGCGGCGATTATGTGGGAATATTGGGCGGTGACGGTGATATATGAGGAAAGGTCAAACAGTGTTCAAAAATATATAATATAGATTGGGCATCCTCTCTTTACCCAAAAGCAGTGCGCTGAAAATTTATTTTTCAGGAAAGCGCAACTACTCTGCCAATTCAACTCGAAGCTGATACATCACCGAATGTTCTGAAGAGTGCTGGTCATCAATATAGCTGTTTTGCGGATGCACAAGATTAGTTTCCAATGGCATAAATCCCGAAACCAAATTTGTTGACCACCAAACGCCATATACACGCCCCGTTATTGTCGTCCAATTTAGCTCATAACCGGAACCCGTAAGTTCATTGTCTGTGATTTGAAATACGGACAAACCATTCGTCGGCGATGTACCTGCAATAAATTCAGTATAGTTACTGTTGCCATCACGGTCAAAATCATCCTCCGGTTTTACCTGATCCACATCAGCAATCACGCCTCTTGAAGCATCAATGATTTGTTGCTCCCACCCGTCGGGAAGTCCGTCGTTATCGAAATCTATCGAAGCTTCCGAAAGCATTTCACAAGGATAACCTTTCCAGTTAGGAGTAGTAAAATCGACAGCTCCTTCATAAAAATACAATGTAATGTTTGGGGATACAGAATCAAAAACCTTGGTTCCGAGATATGGTGCGTCTCCTTCGAAGATTGCGGTTGAGAAAATATCGCAATACTCAAAAGCGGAATTGCCGATGGCAGTGATGCTCTCAGGAATCTCTATTTTCTCTAACCCATCACAATTATAGAAAGCTTGTGCCCCAATGCTAGCGACGCTACTTCCTATAGATACATTCGTTAAACTTTTGCAAAAATAAAATGCAGAGTCTCCGATGGAGGTGACGCTTGGGGAGATGGTTATGCCTGCGAGCTTTTCACACTCCTGAAACGCATTATTTCCTATGGACATAATTTTCTCTCCCAAATCGACTCTCGCTAATTGGGGACAATGGTAGAATGTAGATGAACCGGTATAAGTGATGTTATCTCCAATATCTGCCTCCAACAGGCTACGGCAATCAGCAAATGTCCAGTTTCCCATGGAAATAACACTATTGGGAATTATTACGTTCGTCAGACCACAACGATAAAAAGCATAGTCACCAATTGAGGTAACTGTGTCGGGGATTGTTACCTGCTTAAAACCACATGAAGAAAAAATTCCTTCTCTGAGGGTTGTAAGACTACTGCCAATTGTCACATTCGTTAAACTACTGCAATTCCAAAAAGCGTACCGCCCAACAACGGAAACATTATCGGAAATGTTCATACTTTTGAGTCTATAGCATTTTTCAAAAGCAAAACTCCCAATAATCGAAACACTTTCAGGAATTATTACGTTTGTGAGATAATAGCACTGCTTGAAGGCACTCTCACCAATTGAGGTTACCGGATAACCCTCAAGAGATGAAGGAATCTGCAACTCTCCAGAGGCCGTCTCATCACAATCATAAATCCTTACTTCATTTCCTGAAATCGAATAGCTTAAATCCCCGTGTGTTCCGGCATGTCCTGCCAAGGACATGCTGAAAGAGCATACGAAACCCCAAACCCATTTATTCATTTTCATATATGACCGATTCATCGTTTTTCCCTTGGGATTAATGTTTTTTAACACTCGTCCCCAATACGAAAAAGAGGGCGACTCCAACAAGCCTCGTTCGAGGTACCGCCAAGCACCCTTAGGAAACAAGTGAAGCCGCCCAGACGCGCTGGGCGGTTCAACAAGTTGTTTCCTAAATTCAAAGCTTGGCGGTTTTCGAACGAAACAAACTGCGTCTACACGCAAAAATATTCAGATGTATAAAACTGGTTACATAATATTCTAAATTATTGTGATGTCGAGATGGTGTTACCAATTTATGGAACCTTGTGTCAATAAATGACATATGTCTACACTTGACAGTTTGACGGGTCTAGTTTATTACTCATTCCATCGTTTTTACGGAAAAGGTTTAAACTAGACAAAAGGCGGCATCATGAAGGATCAGGGATCAGAAAATACTCAGACTAAAGCAATCATCTATCTCAGGGTTTCCACCAAGGATAAACAGAATCCAGAAATTCAACTTCGTGAACTGAAAGCGTATGCCGAAAAAGAGAATTTCGAGATTCTGGAGATCATAACGGATAAAGCATCAGGTTCTAAATCCGCCAAAGACCGCACCGGACTGGAACGGGTTTTAAAAATGGCGCGTCAGCGTAAATATGACGTGTTGCTATTTTGGAGCCTTGACCGTCTCTCTCGTGAGGGAACAGCCCAGACATTGGAATATTTGCAGACACTCACAGATAGTGGAGTTGCTTATCACTCTTATACGGAACAGTACCTTTCATCAATGGGGCCTTTTTCAGACGTGGTGATTTCATTATTGGCTACAATCGCCAAACAGGAACGCCTTCGAATCTCGGAACGTGTAAAGGCCGGTTTGGATTATCGAAAGAACGTTTTGAAAAAACCGCTCGGTCGTCAAAAGGGTGCAAAGCTCAAAGGCACAGATGAAAGAATCGAATTGGCAAAACAGTTGAAAGAGGACGGGCTTTCATATGCAAAAATCGGGCTAAGGATGAATGTCAGTCGGCAAAGAGCGCATCAATTGGTGAATCTGTAGCCACACCCGCTCTTTAATGAACAAAGCAAAAAATTCGGATACGAAGTATAGAACATTTCGGCTCAACGGGATCAGTTAATCAGTTTTCACTATTTATTGGGGTTTATGTAGTTTTGGCGGGCGGTAGGTGGAAAAGTATACAAAACTAAACCGCATCAATCCAATATATTACATATACACCTTAATACGTGCAGTTTATGCAACCTTTAGCTTGCAACCTACTTGCAACTACGAGGCGACTTTTAAGCGTATTTCATGCCGTTATTGCACCATAACTCACGCACTTATACAAAAAGAAAACCCCCGTAACCTGTTGATTACGAGGGTTTAAAATGGAGCCGGCGGTCAGAGTCGAACTGACGACCAACGGATTACAAATCCGTTGCTCTGCCACTGAGCTACGCCGGCAGACGTTTTCCAAACCTTGGAAAAACGAAGCGCGCATTATGCGAATAATCGGAATTGAGTCAACTCTGGATCAGCAGAATTATGCGCCCCTGAAATCTCCAAGGGCTGGAAGTGAACCGATCGCTTTTTTTACTTAGTACGCAAACCTGTACATGATACTGCTTTGTACCAGCTTTCACCAAAAGGAAGAACGATGGGAACGACCGATGAAAAAACCTGGCGCTGCTCTATTTGCGGATATCTGCATTATGGGGATGAAGCCCCCGACACCTGCCCGATCTGCGATGCCAAAACCGAGGACTTTAAGGCCATCACCACCGTCGTCAAACCGGAGCGTCACGATCCCGGACAATCACAGTTCGTCATTATCGGAGCGGGAATCGCCGGCGTATCGGCGGCAGAAACGCTGCGTGAACATGCGCCGGAAGCTAAAATTACCATTCTCTCGAAAGAGGAAGAGATCCCCTACATGCGCCTCAACCTTACCCGTCTGTTGGCCGGCGAGTTTCTCGAAAAAGATCTGCCGTTGCATTCTTCCGAATGGTACGAGGAACGAAATATTAATCTAAAACTCGGGGCCACGGCGGAGCAGCTAAACCTCACCGAAAAATCCGTGATTCTTGAAAATGGTGCGACGTTGCATTTTGATAAGCTAATCGTGGCCACAGGGTCGCACCCCTGGGTCCCCCCGATTCCGGGCACCGCACTGCATAACGTTTTTACAGTACGCGATGTCGAAGACGTACGCCGAATTCTCGGCGTAGTGAAAGAAGGAACCAAGGTCGCCTGCATCGGCGGTGGCATTCTAGGGCTGGAGACCGCCGGCGCACTGGCCAAACAACAGGCCAACGTAACCGTATTGGAAGCGTTTGACTATCTAATGCCGATGCAGCTGAATCCTGAAGGCAGCGACGTACTCCAGAATCACCTCAAAACATTAAATATTAACGTTATCACCCACGCCATCGCCGACTGTATTATCGGCGACGGCGAGGTTTCCGGCGTTCATCTCAAGCGGGGCATTCTGGTTGACGCCGAAGTCGTGGTGATTGCCGCCGGCGACCGGGCCAATTATGAACTTCTGGAAAACGCCGGGCTCACGGTAAAAAAAGGCGTTCTGGTTGATAATTTTCTGCGCACCACCCACCCCGATATTTATGCCGTTGGCGATGTGGCCGAACATGATGGCGTACGCTATGGCGCGTGGTCGCCGGCGATGTATATGGGGAAAATAGCCGGCATGAATGCCGCAGGGATTCCAACGGAATTCGGCGGCATTCCCAGATCCCATATGCTGAAGGTCGTGGGCAAGCCTATGTTCAGCATTGGGACCATTAAAGCGATCGATGGCAGTTATCGGACCGTTGAAGACCATGCCGACAACGGCTACCGAATGTTTATGTTCCGCGATGGACGACTCGTCGGTTGTCTTCTCATCGGAAAACTGAAATTACTGAAACCAGTTCGCAAGGCCGTTCAGGCCCGGCTGGATATGAAAGATTTCCTGACCTTGGAAACCACAACCCAAGAGATCGCCGATTATCTTTCCTCCCTTTAACCGCTCTTAGGCTAGAAGCATTTATACTTATATCTCATAATATTTCATACATCATAATGTATGAAACTATGTATTAAACCTTGATATATTGGCATTTATTAATTTCATACATTATGATGTATGAAATTTAAGGCGAGGAGGTAAGTACGCCGCGTAGTCTGATTTTTGCCTCATCCAACCGTTTAAGAAGCATTTCATGGACGGCGGTGCTGACTTCTCGGAATTCTTCGCGGCTATCTATCAGTCGCTCCAGTTCGGCCTGCATATGATCAAAATCGCACTGATCCACACTGCCGGCCGAAACATGATCAAACATGGTGAGGAAATTATCCACTTTGCTACCACGGCTAATTCCAATGATTGGAACATGCAGCACTGAGGCGAGTATCAGCAGATGCAACCGGCTACTGATGACCAGGTCGAGTTGCCCGGCAATCGCTAAAATATCGCGCGGCGGACGTTTTCCGCCAATAACGACGGCGTGGATTTTATTTTTCATTCGGTCACGCAGCTTATCCATGAGCGGGGCATCGGTGGCGTGGTTCATGGGTAGAAAAACAATCCGGTAGTCTTGGTCGGCCAGTCGGTCGAGAAATTCGATCAGCTCGTCTTCATGGACCAGTTGGCTTTGGGCAGAAATACAGAGGCCGATTTTCCGGGCCTTGGAATCCAGTATCTTGCGGGCCTTCCGCGTTATTGTGATTTTTTCCCAGTCGGCCGGCTGGAGCAGTTCCGCGGAGTCGGCCCCGACGATGGCATTGGGCACTTCGCCGCAGTGGTGAACTGCCGCGAGGGTTTCTGGATCGCGCAGCACGACAAGATCGCAGCGATTAAGCTCTGCCACAATTTTTTGGCGTGCCCGATTTTCACGCGCCTGCTCTAAGCGGCGCACATAATTGACCCGGTTAAGAGTCAGCATGGAAACCAGTTGCAATAGCGTGCGCTTCTTTCCAGGCAGGATTTTATAGAGATATGGATTGAGTTCATCGTTCATCCCGACGCCCCAGATTACCGTTTTGGTTCTTCTGCGATGCGCAATCTCAAGCATGGAAAGCGGAATTTCAGGATAGTCGGAAAGACCGGTAGCCCCGGCCCAGATAAACACATCGGCCCGGTCGATTTCCTCTTCCATCTGACTCGGACTGTAGAGAGGTTCAAACCCAAACAGAGGGACGGTGCGGACGCCCAACCGCGTTTCGGTTTCCTT
>CAKZQV010000598.1 GCA_937141895.1 uncultured Verrucomicrobiota bacterium | reverse complement strand
GACAGTCGACGCAGGACAAGCCCGCGGCAGCATGCACATCGCCGGGAGCATCCATACGCTGTGCAGTAACCGGGTGAGTCGAGTGACACTGCACGCAGTTACGATCCTGCGGTCGGCCGATGTCGAACCACATCCGATGCTTGGAATCAAAAAGCGTCTTGTCATAATCAACCGACGGGGGAACGCGGTAGACTTTATCGTCCGGGCTTCCGCCCATATACATGTTCCACCAATCGGGCATGCGGGAGGCCATGCCCCCCACTTCGCCGATACCGGACGCTGCGGTTGAGGCCCATCGGAAGTTCTCGCGGCCGATCTGTTTGGCCCATTCCGTCATATCCTGACGATGCGAATGATTGTGACAGGCCAGGCAGTTCATTTCCAGGCCACCGGAAACTTCCCACCGCGCGTCTGGGTCGGCCAGTTTGTCTTCCGGATCGCTGATGGAGCCGCCGGGCAGGTGACTGCCGAACTGTTTGGTAAATTCCCAGTCGGAGAGATTCATGCGCTTGGCCGGAACCTGAACGCCGGTTTTTTCATCCACCACAATCCAGGGCTCGGTTGTGCGGCCCTGGCCGGCTCCTTTAAAGTGTGATCCGCCATGAATCTCTTCATAGTTGTGGCAGGCCCCGCAGGTCATTTTCGATGAAAAGGGCAGGCTGTCCGGAATCGTTGAGATGATTTTTTGACCATCCTCCGAGGCTAACGGGATGCGATGAACGGGCGTCGTGCGGGAGCCGTCGAAGTGGGACGCCGATGCCGTGAGCGTGGCACCCAGCGTAAGGCTTGCTACAATTTTTGATTTTTGATTTTTGATTTTTGATTTTCGGGTCTGCGACCGCTTTTGCTGAGAAAGGCCATCGCCGCCCGAGTTCCACCGAACGAAATTCAAAATTCGAAATTCGAAATTTGTTTTCATACGTGGAAGTCCGATTTTTTGAATTCAATTTTTTCGCCGCTGGCGACGGCGCGGTTTACCGCAAGAACGGCGACGGCGGTTTCATAGCCCTTTTCGGCGGTGCAGTTCAGTTCGGTGCCGTAGCGGATGGCATTAAAGAAGTTTTCCAGATGCGGCTGGTGAGCCGGCTTGGAGAGATCGACCGGAAGGGGCCAGCCCTGAGCGGCTTCGGTCACGCGTACGTCCACGGCTTTGTTTTTAGTGGACGATTTCTTAATGGCGGTCGGTTTTGATTTAATCAAACCCTTGGCTGCCAGCGCTTCCCATTGGGCTTCCGGGGCATGGGCTTCGCGGAAGGCCGCGTTGCCCTGTGCCGGAACTTCGGCGATTTCAAGATAGCCGTTGGTGCCCCGGAAGGCTTCGGAAAATCCGCCGCGTCCAGTCGTGGTCTGCGTTTCGTAAAACGCGCGCGCCGTGCCGGATGGCGTGTCGAATTCATAGATCGCCATCACATTGTCGTACCACTCGCGGTGGGAGTAAAAATCGTTACCGCCTGAGGCGATGACGGATTTTGGCGGGGTTTCCCATACCCATTCAAAAATATCGATCTGATGTGAGCCGAGGTCAACGATCGGTCCGCCGCCGTATTTTTTGTACCAACGCCAGTTGCGGAACTCCATCATGGAGTTATAGCCGTACTGATCCAGGATTTCCGCCGGAATGGGGAATTTGGCCGGAAAGCCGATATCATCCGCTTTTGCTCGGTTCCACTGGGCGGTCGCGGTCGTGACCTGACCGAGCAGCTTTTCATCGTGAATCAGTGTTTCAACGGCATGCAGGTAGCGCGGGTTGGAGCGGCGCTGATGGCCGATCTGCATCAGCTTACCCGTGGACTTGGCGGTTTTGACCATGGTGGCCGCTTTTTCGAGCGAATTGGACATTTCCTTTTCACTGTATACGTGGAGTCCGGCTTCCATGCAGGCATTGGCATGTTCGGCATGCATCCAGTCGGGGGAGGCCACGACTACCGCGTCGAGTTCCTCTTTATGGTTGGCTAGGAGTTCTTTGTAATCCACGTAGCTTTTCGGCATTTCGCGCTGCTGTGAATAGACGTAACGGGTGCCGTAGCGCAGGTTGTAGTTTTCCCAGATATCGCACACAGCTTTGATCCGGATGCCTGGAATACGCACGCAGGACTGCATGAGAATCTGGCCCTGAGCGCCCGCGCCGATAAACGCAATATTCAGCTGGTCCGGATTTTTCTTGGCCGAAAGTTCGGCATTTTCAACCGCGCGCGCCTTCAAAGAGGCCAGCACGGTGCCGGCCGCAGCCGTCTGCATAAATTGTGTTCGGTTCATGGTTCAGTGTCCTCAGACTAATTTGTGTATAAAATTAACAAATGCCATTTCTACTGCGATTTTACCTGTTCTACAATCAAAAATATCCCTGCAGTTCCGGGCCTTGGAAGGGGGGACCTTTCTTGTATTTAAACCCCGCACACCATATTCAATGCGCTTGATTGTCTTGTAGAATCAACGCTGAGCATGGTACAAAACGGACAGGAATTCCGGTGCATTTCCGGTACCAATCACCGGTATTCGACAAAAAACCGCCCGCGGTAAACCGGGGCAGTTTAGTCGTCTTAACGGCTTGGGTTAGCTTTCAAACGCTTCGTCGAAAACCCGGTTCGATTTTTCGAAATCAATGTTCTTTGTAAATTCGCACGACTCCCGGGCACCGGCAAAACGATCCATGGCGGCATCTTCCCATTCAATAGAAAGCGGCCCGGTATAATTCTGATCATTGAGCGTGCGGATGATATCCTCAAAATTTACATCACCACGACCCACACTGCGAAAATCCCAACCGCGGCCGGGCGTTCCGAAATTCAGGTGCGAAGCCAGGATTCCGCTTTCGCCGTCGAGCGTGACGGCGGCATCTTTCATATGCACATGATAAATGCGGTCGGGAAAAGCCTTCAGGAAGCGGACCGGATCCATGCCCTGCCAGATCAGGTGCGACGGATCAAAGTTGAAGCCAAACGCCTTACGGTTTCCGATTGCTTTCAATGCGCGCCGAGCCGTGACGATATCAAAGGCTATTTCGGTCGGATGAACCTCCAGCGCAAACTGTATCCCCTGCTGGTCAAAAACATCCAGAATCGGGTTCCACATTTTTGCAAAGAAGTTGAACCCGTCATCCAGCATGTTCGGGGTGGCCGGCGGGAAGGAATAGAGCATGTGCCAGATGGAGGAGCCGGTGAAGCCGTTCACCACCTTCAGATCCATGTTCGCGGCTGCTTTCGCCGTATTTTTCATGGTTTTTACCGCCCACTTTCGCTGACCTTCAGCGTCTCCGGCCAGTTCCTTCGGCGCAAACATATCGGAGCGTCCGTCATTATTCAGGTCGCAGACCAGCTGGCCGGCGAGGTGGTGGCTGATGGCATAGCATTCCAGACCATGATCCTTCAGCAGCTCGCGTTTTTCTTTGCAGTATTTTTTCGAGCGCGCGGCTTTATCGACATCCATGTGGTCGCCCCAGCAGGCGAGTTCGAGGCCGTCGAAGCCCATTTCCTTGGCTTTGGGCGCCAGTTCCGCGAGCGGAATGTCCGCCCATTGTCCGGTGAAAAGTGTTACAGGTCGTCCCATGATATTGCTCCTTTCTATCGCAGCGATGAGTCAGCCGTGAAGCGTGAAATCCAATGATTGGAAAACAGACGCCTCACGCATCCATCATCACGCTTTGACTTGAATCCATTTCGATTTACTTGAAGATGATTGTACGACGGCTTCGAGAAACGCCATGCCGCGAATACCGTCCTTGATGGTCGGATAGTCGCGGTCCGCCACCTTGATACGTTTACCGGTCAGTTCACCGATGAGCGTATCCGCGAAGTTGTTGTAAATATTGGCAAAGGCTTCGAGATAGCCCTCCGGGTGTCCGGCCGGGGTACGGGTGACGCCTGCGGCCGCCGGGCTGATGAAATCGGTGCCCGGCCGGCGAATTTCCATCGGTTTATCCGTCCAACGCACCACCAGCGAATTGGGCTCCTCCTGCTGCCATTCAATGCCGCCGTTTTCTCCGTACACCCGAATATTCAGGCCATTTTCTTTTCCCACGGCAATCTGACTGGCCCAAAGTACGCCCTTTGCTCCGTTTCGGAAGCGAATCAGTACGTTGCCGTCGTCATCGAGTTTCCGGCCTTTCACAAAGGTGGAGAGGTCGGAGCAGAGTTCTTTAATCGGCGACCCGACGATATATTCTGCCAAGTTAGCGCAGTGTGTTCCGATGTCGCCCATGCAGCAGCTGATCCCGGCCTTTTTGGGATCGACGCGCCAGGCGGCCTGTTTCTGTCCGGTTTTTTCCAGATCGCCGGCAAGCCAGCCCTGCGGATATTCCACCACGACGCGGCGGATTTTCCCGAGCTGCCCGGTTTTCACCAGTTCGCGCGCCTCTTTGACCATCGAATTTCCGGTATAGTTGTGTGTCAGGCAGAACAACTTTTTGGACGCCTTGATTTCGGTTTCGAGTTTTTTAGCTTCGGCCAGAGTGAAGGTGACCGGTTTATCGCACACCACATGGAATCCGGCCGCGAGGGCCGCGGAGGCCACGGGATAGTGCATGTGGTTCGGCGTAACAATCGCCACAAAATCCATGCGTTCGTCTTCCGGCAGGGCTGCTTCTTTTTCCATCATTTCCTGATAGGAACCATAGCACCGGTTGGCCGGCAGCATTAGATCCTTACCGCTGACTTTTGATTTTTTCGGATCGGAGCTGAAAGCCCCGCAGACCAGCTCGATTTTTCCATCGATGTTGGCCGCCATCCGATGCACCGCGCCAATGAAAGCATCCCGGCCGCCGCCGACCATGCCCATTCGTAGTTTTCTGTTCATCGTCTACTCCATTCAATTTAATGGCTTTAAATTTATTTCATCATCCTGAACCAAGACGATGGGTTTGTATCCGCCGTGGGTTTTGAACCACAAGAGCATGAGGAAAAACCCGATCGCCATGGAAATCGGCAGGACTACGGCGGTGCGCAGCGTTTTTCTGCCCGACTGATCGAGTTCGGTCTGGAGCTTGGCGGCCTGATCCGAAGGAAATTCCGGTTGGGCCATGAAGGCTTCGGTGTTGATGCCGGCATAGGGCACGCCGAAGAGGGTTTTGCGCTGCACGATGGGATCTTTGCCCCCTTTGGTCATACGGTTTTGCGCTTCCACAGTTTCAACCAGTTCGCCGTGGTTATCGATGATGGCGTTGGCATTATGGCTGTCAAAGGCTGCACCGAGGAAAGGACCTCCGAAAATGCCGACCGTTAGAAGACCGATGGCCGCCACCGTATTCAAGGTGAGCGCGCCGCCTTTGGGGAACTGCTCTGAGGTCAGACCTAGCACGCCCGGCCAATAGAACGTCTGGCCGACGGCATAGAAAATAAAGGCAATCCAGACCACCATGCCGCTGGCTGCGGAGAGCCAGAAGAGGCCGATGATGGAGAAGACGGAGCTGATCAATAGCAGTCCAATGGGGCCGCGTGCGATTTTCAGGGGAATATCCACAAAGAAGCGCAGGAACATCATGATGGTCGCCGAGAACACCAGCGCCCAGCCGGCGTATTCGCCCAGCGTCGGTTTCATCAGGTTCTGGATCCAGGCATCGGTGGCCAGCTCGGCTGTGGCCAGCGGAATCATGAGTACGCAGAGAAAAAAGAACATCCAGCGACCCAGTGATTTAACCACGAAACCAAAGATGGCACCACCGACGGCTCCAATGGCCAACGAGGCGAGGAGGCGCGTATACTGCCCATCGGTAAACAGACCGATTCGGCCGTAAATTTCATAGCCGATAAAGGAGATGGCCAGGAAGGCGCCGAGGCCGCCCATTTCTTTCAGCATTTCGATGTAGGGGACTTTGGCTTCAACACGTTCATCCACCGGGAAAACGGTACACATGAAATACATCACGCCATAGGCCGCCACGGGAATCAGCGCAATAAACCAAGCCACTTTCGCTGTATCCCAGGTCGCCGAGTTTTTGAAGACGAGCATATAGATGGCGGCTCCGGCCGCGATGCCGGCAGGCCAGGCCGCGTGAAGAATGGCGAGCCACTTGGTTTTTTCGTGGCGGTAAACGGACGCCACCAACGGATTGGTTACCGCTTCAACAACTCCATGCCCGAGCCCGGCAAAAAAGCAGGCCCACCACATGCCCCGGAAACTTCCGGCCGCAAAGGTGAGGCCGATCGATATAGCCTGCAGTGCAAATGCGAACCACATCGATTTTTTATAGCCGATTTTATCCACAATAAAGCTGAAGAGAATCATCGTGATGGCAATCGGCCAGAGACCGGCACCGAAAAGTTCACCCACCTCGGTTTTTAGGATCTGATACTCCGCGCCCCAGAGATCCGGCACCATGGCGCGAAAAGCGAAGGCCATCCCCGCCGCCATGAGGGATAGAAAACTGGCCCAGAACAGCAGGCTCCGGTCGCGGCTCGTCATTCCATGTCGGTCTACTTCACTCATGTATGGCCCTCTGTTTTTATGAACTTGGACAGGTTTGCGGCGCGGTGCCGACAAAAGCTTGCGGGCCTGCTGTCCATCTACACCACACAAGTATCGTTCAAGTTAGTACTTTGGGGAATGCAACGTCTTGTAAATGCTGGGACTCGACTTGTATATATTACGCATGAAGTGGGAGAAGAATTATGGATGCAGCGAAGCGTAAGGCCGATTTTATCGCGCAGATGCACAGTCCGGAGCAGATGCAGCTGCTGTTTAATCATCTGCCGGATGTCTACTATTTTGTGAAAGACCGCCAGGGCCGGTTTATGCTCGCGAACGATACGTTTGTGAAACAGTGCGGGGTGGAGCGAGAGGAGCAGATTATCGGAAAAACCGACTTTGACTTTTTCCCCTTGGGCCGGGCCGAGAGCTATGTGAAGGACGATACCTACGTTATGGAAACCGGGGAAAGCATCATCGATCGCGTGGAGCTGGCTCCAGACCCTGGAAATTCCATTCACTGGTTTATCACCTGCAAGGTCCCACTCTATTCCAATGATGGGAAAATTATCGGCCTGGCCGGGACCGCCCGCGACATTACCCGCGCCGGCCTCGCCCTGCAGCCCTACACCGAAATGCGCGCCGTGCTTGAATATGTGCGGGATCACTATGCCCAGCCCATCGAAGTCAAAGAACTTGCCGCCCTCGTGCACCTTTCCGTCAGTCAGTTTGAGCGCCGCTTCCGCAAGGTCTTTCAGATCTCACCCTTAAAGCACATCATGAATGTCCGGATCCGCGCCGCCAGCCTGCGGTTAACGTCTACCAACGACACGATTGCCCACATCGCGCTCGACTGCGGGTTCTACGATCACTCCCACTTCACCCGAAATTTCCGGAAAATCATGGGCACCTCACCCAAAGAATACCGCAAGCAGTATATGGGCTGACGTTTGGAGGCGTTATTTAATATTTCGTTTTTGGCGAAATCTACACCCACCAATCAGCACGATTACGATTAGAATAAACGGCCAGATATTGAGCAGGGCTACAAAAAACCAAATCAGGTTTTCCCATCCATTTCCGACACCATTTCGGAAATGTCGGGCAAACTCGGGAGACTCATTCAGCCGGACATAAAAGGTGACATCCAATGTGCTCAACGTGATCTGGTCATCCAACCGCTTGAGTTTGCCCTCTGCGCTTTCGATGTCTTCCCGCAATATGGCCAATTGTTCTTCAATGCCCAGAATATCGGTTACATTTTGTGCCTCCGAAAGAAGCTCGCGGTATCGGGATTCCAGCTGTCGCTTAACGGCGAGCCGGGTTTCTGTGTCAAGATACTGATCGGTGACATCTTCAATCTCAATAGATCGTTTATCTACACGCTGAGCGCCTTTGGATAGATCAGCAACTAATGCATCAAAGCTTTCGGAAGGAACCCGGATCGTCAGCTCTTGATTGGAGGTCTCTTTGTTATACCCGTAATACAACCTCTCCTTGGCGATAAAGCCACCATATTGGTTAACTGTGGTTTCAATTTCACTTCGGGTTACGTTCAGGTTCCTGCATTCAAATGAAAGGTCGCCGGTTTTTATGAGTTTCCGATCCTTGGGTTGCACGATGTCGGTAGGACTTGGTGGACAAAATCTTTTTTCTTCCTTTGAGACCACAGAATATGTGACCAACATGCCCTTAAGCACAACGAAGATGGTCGGGATCAAAAGGAGTAGTATTGAAAGTATGACAATGGTCCGTTTTTTCATCTTAGTTCCCTTGTGGCTCCCCGATTACGGGTGACTGCATGGTCTCATAGAAAAAACGGCTGTCGTCCTCTATTTCTTTGTACAATCGTTCTCATGTTACGGGTGACCCGCTTTTTGTGATTTCTTTCAGGTCCTCATCGAGTTGCGATAAAATTCTAAGATGCATGCCCCAAATTCTGATTTTCTTCCCATGCTGAAATTTTAGAATCGCTACAAAGGGTGGGGATGGTTGTTTCATTTCCAAATAGTCGAAAACGTTTGCTCGAGATAAGACAAAACGATCAAACAACCGATGTTCAATCTTATTTTCCTCAATCCGGATCCTGCATATCAACGTTGATGCTACCGCCAGACCAATCGTCAATGATGGAACAATGATGACGAAGGTAAGCGGGATTAATCGTTCAGCAGGGCCCCGTTCTACGAAAAGCAACATGACTGCTGCGCATACATAGGCAATCCATCCGATATACAGGCCGATCATCATGCTTTTCCTCAATTCGGCTGTTGTATTTCCGTATTTGATTGCGCTCATTTTTCCAGAAACTCTGATGTATACCTTATAACAAAGCTACGAATGAAATTATCAATTTCCTCTGTTTCCCATCCTTCTTTTTTCAGTTTCTCGTATGACTCTTTGTATTCGTTGGTCTTTTTTGTATTCAGCAAACTGCTTAGCTTTGAAGGTTTCGTATTGCTTGTAATCAAACTCCCGTTTGCCAGTGATTTTTCCTTCTTTAACTTCTAGAAGAATATAGTTCTCATAGGTTGACCCATATCCCATGTGGACGTAATTAACGAGTTCTCCATATGGAAGAACTAAGATTCCTGTAAACCAGTCAATTTTTAATGGGCCATTTTCTGGAACTACTTTGTTAACGACACTTTTCCACTCGTAAGGATATTTTCCTTCTTCTTTTTCAACATGGACCTCAATTTGAACATCCTTGAGTTGCATAACTTGGTTGGTAACAAGAAAGGTTGCAACATATCCTCTCCAGAGGGCAGTCGACATTGTTCCGCTTTTTGGCTTTTTTTCAGGGTTCTTTTCAAAGTATGGCTCAAGTGGATTGGTATGTAGATTGTACGCGGTCCCATGGTATATTATTTTATCTGGATATTGAGCAGTAGCCAATACGTTGAGTGTTGAGGATATGATAAAAACGGTAATTAGTAGGACGTGTTTCATTACTTATTATCTCCTCCAAATGGTGCGTATTTATGTGTTGGGGAAATGCGGCATATTCTAACCCAACATTGATAGCCCATACCATTTCCCCATACGACCAGCGGCGTGCCGATCTTAAGATCAAAAAGTATGGGATTCTTTTATATATTGTAAAGGGCTATTGCGGATAGGGATTTCTGTAGTCGGCAGGAACATATGGCCGGGCGAAAAGTTATATTTGTGAAATACAGGCAGAATAAGTTTAAGTCAGAATGATTCCTGGTCCACTGGACCTTGGTGGAGTAGATCATTCTGCGCCTAATCATTTGGCCTAAATTTACCGTTCAGGTCTGCCCTGAGCGTCAGCGCGTTAGAGCCCACTGGATCGCGGAGTGTAGTCTTAATCAGGTATCATCTTTATAGGGTCTGATGGGCTACATCAGTATCAGAAAAAACCACCCGATTGCGGCCATTTTCTTTCGCCTTATATAAGGCTTCGTCGGCGAGTTTAAAGGTTTCTTCCAGCGCGCAGCTTCCATTGTTTATGGCACATCCAATGGAGGCAGTAATCGGGCCATGTCCATCTGTCCATCCATCAACTTTCATATGCTTTATATTCATTTGGATGCGTTCTGCGGTAAGTGCTGCCCCCTGTTTACTGCTATCAACCAGAATGATGGTGAATTCTTCACCACCTATGCGGCTGACCAAGTCAACAGCGCGGACAGATTCCTTTAGAGTTGCACCTAATTTGATAATCACCCGATCCCCAATGTCATGGCCGGCGGCATCATTGATTTTCTTAAAATGATCTATATCCAGAATCAAAAGCCAAAACTGGCTTTTGTTGCGAATGACGCGATTTATTTCTTCTTGTCCAAATTCATGAAACTTTCTTCGATTCGATAGCCCGGTCAATGGATCACTCATTGTTTTCTCTTTAAGGCGTTGTTCACCTTTGCGGCGCAAACGATCCACTTTTTCCTGAAATATTGCAGATACGATGGTCATAAGAATGATGAACCAGCAGATGAGTACTACAAAGATGCCCAGCGAGCTTCCTTCGCTTGAATTTTGCGACTTAAGTAATAGAACGCCCAATAAAGTAGGGACTAAATAACCGGCCAGTACTTGTAGCCTTGCGATTTTTCCACCGAGATATGGACTCAGCAGGGCCTTTAAACCTCCGATGTGGGCTGTCATACCCAGAGAAGCGGTGGCGAGCATGAATCCTGAAGCTGCTGTCACTACTGACATTTGACCATGAAAAACACCTAGCTTATAGGCATAGCCAATAATAGAGATGTCGGGGATTGCTATGGCAAAGAATGCGACAAATTGTGAGAGGACAAATTTTTGAAAGCTGTACAGCGCCAGGCTAATCGAAATGCAAAAGAACATGAAGGCAGAATTCATTCCCATGCTATTGCTTTTCCCTGCCTGGAGATCAGCCAAAACCTGACCCTGGAAGGGCGTCAATACATGGTGAATTTGTGAATGAATACTGACATCAATGATTACGACCGATGTAAGAATTAGTACGAGAAAAGCGGGAAGTCTGTGCAGCCATTTATCTACCTTCTCGTGATTAAACTTTTGAAGTCCTAATGCTATGAGGACGATGCACATCGCGGTCAACGGATGGGTTGCAGGACCATTCGCCATTGGCCTGTACAGTATTTCGACAGAACCAAAATACCCCGCGAGTACGGTTAAACCGAACAATACGCCAACCCCACCCAGCGGCCGGACAATGGCGTGGGCATATTTGATGAGTACCCATTCCTTTTCTTCAACTGCATATTCTGTCATTTGCATACCCAGTATGTGTTTAAGGTATAGTTCGTGGCTTATTCGTGCTTGTGATGAGTCTGGGTAAAGTGATCATCCTTCTGTCCGATTTTGGCATAGAAAATATACATTTTTCTATGAGTTGAAAAGGCTTATTTCGCAAGCGGGTTTTTGTTCATGTCAGGGGATGACCGATAGACGGGAGTGCGTTAGGAAACCGGAAAAAATGCAGACCCGATACCCTGATCGGGCGCCTTACAGCCCCAGAAACTGGATCGCGAGGCCGGAATTGCAGATGGCGGCGCCGGCGAGGGCGTGGGTAAAGCGCTCGAAGGTGCCGAGTTTGACGAAGCGGAATCCTCAGGAGGAGACGAGCAGGGCCGTCATCATGGTTCCAATGGTGGTAAAGGCAAAAATACCGGCGACGAGTAGCATACCGGCTGTGCTGTGTTCGGCGTCGGGATACATGATCAGCGGAATGAGCGGTTCGCAGGGGCCGAGCACAAAAATGGTAAAGAGCACCCACGGGGTAACATTCCGCGTTTTCAGTCCATGCGGATGGGCATGACTTTCTTTGCGGGCGTGTTGATGCGTGTGGATTTCTCCGTCTTCATGCACA